>DATHGV010000052.1:0-6844 GCA_035490135.1 Candidatus Methylomirabilota bacterium | reverse complement strand
AAGCTTGCACCAATCACCATACTCACTGAGCCAACTCGCAGTATCCTAGGACTCGCTGAACTTATCGAGAGGGGCGAATGTTCCGCGTAACAACCGGATGGAGTCAAATGGCTGCCGTGAACTTGATTGGCTCGTACAACTACGCACTCGTGGCGCTTTCGGTGTTGATTGCCATGTTTGCGTCGTACGCTGCTCTGGATCTCGCAGGTCGCGTAACGGCCGCGGGCGGTTGGACTCGTGTGTTTTGGCTATTGGGCGGGGCCGGTGCTATGGGGACTGGCATTTGGTCCATGCACTACATTGGGATGCTGGCGTTCATCCTGCCGATTCCCGTGGCCTACCATTGGCCGACCGTTCTGCTGTCACTGTTTGCGGCCGTCCTTGCGTCGGTCATTGCGCTGTACGTGGTGAGCCGGCGGAAAATGGGTGCCTCCCGAGCAGTCGCTGGAAGTGTCCTCATGGGTGCGGGTATTGCGAGTATGCATTACATCGGCATGGCTGCGATGCGTTTATCGGCTACATGCCAGTTTAATTCCTCCCTCGTCGTCATGTCCGTCGCGTTCGCAGTTCTGATTTCTTTTGCAGCGCTTTGGATTACCTTTCACTTCCGAGATGAGAAAACGGGGATCGGCCGGGAAAAGTTAGCCGGAGCCGTCGTGATGGGCGCTGCGATTCCCGTCATGCATTACACGGGCATGGCCGCGGCTAGTTTCACGCCCTCGGGCATGCCGGCGGACCTGTCCCGCGCCGTAAGCATCTCCACACTTGGCACTGCCGGGATTGCCGCCGTCACCTTTGTCGTCCTCGGGCTGGCTGTACTGACGTCCTGGGTGGATAGGCGATTCGCGGCCCAGACCTTGGAACTGCAGGAAGAGAAGCTGCAGCGAAGCGAGGCGTACTTGGCGGAGGCGCAGAGGCTCACGCACACAGGAAGTTGGGCCTGGCAGGTAGCGGGGGGAGACGCCGTGCATCTGTCCGAGGAATGGTACCGGATTTATGGCTTCGATCCAGAAAATGGCCCGCCGGCTTTTGAAGAATGTTGGCAGCGCACTCATCCGGAGGATCGAGCTAAGTGGCAAGGGGCAATCGATCGAGCAATCGCTGAAAAGTCGGAATACGAAGTGGAATTCCGAATCCTTCTTCCAGACGGCTCTGTCAAACACATCCACACCGTCGGCCATCCTGTTTTGAACGCATCCGGAGATTTAGTGCAATTTGTGGGTAGCTCGACGGACATCACGGAGCGCAAGTGGGCAGAGCAGGCGACCCGTTTGCTGGCCGCGATTGTGGAATCGTCGCACGATGCGATTGTGAGCAAAAGTCTGAATGGCGTCATTACCAGTTGGAATAGGGGCGCAGAACGGCTTTTCGGCTACGCTGCGGAAGAAGCGGTTGGCCAGAACATCACACTGATTATTCCTCCTGAGCGTCGTGACGAGGAAAGAACGATTGTTGAGCAGCTCACGCGAGGCGAACGGGTCGACGACTTCGAGACGGTCCGCATGCGCAAGGATGGCAGCCTGCTCGACGTTTCCCTGACAATTTCCCCGATGAAAGATGCCTCGGGCCGCGTGGTTGGGGCATCAAAACTGGCGCGGGACATAACCGAACGCAAATGTGCCGAAGAAGCACTACGTCAGGCGCAGACGGATCTCGCGCACGCCAGTCGGCTGACCACCATGGGAGAGTTCACTGCCTCTCTGGCGCACGAAGTGAAACAACCGATCGCCGCGGCAGTCACAGACGCCAATACCTGCGTGCGATGGATTACGCGCGATGAACCCGATCTGAAAGAGGCGCGCGAGGCTGCGTGGAGAATTGTCAAAGACGCCGAGCGTGCTGCGGAAATCATCAACCGGGTCCGCCTGCTCTTCAAGAAGGGCACTCCGCAACGGGAGTTGCTGGACGTAAACGAAGTTGCTCGAGAGATGATCGTCCTCCTGGGGGACGAGGCATCGCGGCACTCGATATCAGTCCGAACAGAGCTGGCGGAAGATCTTCCCCATGTCATAGGAGATCGCGTGCAATTGCAGCAGGTGCTGATGAACCTCATCGTGAACGGCGTCGATGCGATGCACGACGTGGATGCGCCGCGTGAGCTAATCATCAAGTCGCAGCCAGCCGAAAATAACGAACTGCTGCTGTCGGTCAGCGATACCGGCGTCGGACTGCCCCGACACCAGGCAGATCAGATCTTTAACGCCTTCTTTACCACCAAGACTCACGGCACCGGCATGGGACTTCGCATCAGCCGCTCAATTATCGAATCGCATGGTGGCCGCTTGTGGGCTGCCGACAACTCTCCGCGCGGCGCAAGTTTTTGTTTCACCCTACCCACCAAAGCCGAGACAGCTGAATGACACACGAGCTACTCTACTTGAAAAAAGAAGGTTATGACCTTTTTGTATTACGGCTTCGACAGCGCTGTTACGCCCACCGTCTACCGCGATGGCTTGAACATCGTTCGTGGGTGCCTGGCTAGGTCTTTTAGACAGTAGTTGTGACGTTTAGCAAATCAAGGGTTAGTTGAAAACACTGTTCGACTTCTGTTTTCCAAACCACCTGCGGAACAAAACGCTGCCAGCCCACCCTTTGTCTAAGTCTCTCTCGAATTTTTGCATCTCCTCCGCTGTGAACTGTGACTTGTGGCACTCCAAAGCATGGTGGTACGCCGTCTCATCGCTCTTCGTGAAGGTTACGCGCACAGTGAGATACGATGGATCGGTTGCATACCAATGAGTGCGCCAAGGATTGTCGCTGTCATTCAGCACTTTGGCTTGGTCCGTGGACAAGCTCAGGTACAGAAGTCCCGGCGAATCCTTACTCGCCTGAACAACCTGCGTAACTGCGGCCGAAACGAGACGATGGTCGGGATGACCGTACCCGCCCTCCGGCCCCCAGGTGATGACCACATCCGGGTGCAAGTGCGAAATCAGGTTTTCCACTTCATCAGCCGCTATTTGTACGTTTTTGCCTTTGGGACTAGTAACTGCTCCGATTTGACCGTTCGCCAAATCGAAAAAAATCGGCGGCTGGACTCCAAGTTCTCGACATGCACAGACTGCCTCCTCCCGTCGCACTTTTGCAAGTTGTTCTCCTGCAGGAATGCCAGCATGCTCACGAACCCCAGTCTCACCGTTCGTTGCAATCGCTAAGTAGACCTTAACTCCTTCGTGAGCGTAACGGGCAAGAATGGGGCCAGCAAAGGTCTCGTCATCTGGATGTGCGAACACAGCCAGAATCACTCGCGGGTTTTGCGTAGCTCCAACCACGGAGGCGATGCAAAGAAGTAGTGCAAGAAGTCTGGCACGATTCATTTGTCCTCCTCGCGAACCAAGCATTGCAGCTGCGAGACCTCAATGCTCTTCGAGCATTAATAGCATCTTCTCCACTTTGTAAAACAGAGGCCGACGTTGCCTAATTTTGCCTAATATATGCTTTTCTCACTGGTTGTGTAACGGGCGATGGGGAAGCAACCGAATTCTCTAAGTATTCGATCTCGCGGTACTTTGGCCTAACTCGAACTTCGTATCCCAGATTCAGTCGGTGCCGCAGATGCGACTGAATTGTGCGTGATTACCCCTCAAGGCTGGCGGATCGTCATTCCCGCGATGACGCGATTGGTGTCCACGCCCACGAGAAGCAGCGTGTCTTGGTCAACAACGTAGACCGTGAAGCTGAATGCATCTGGCGGTGTAGTCTGCAGATTGACGGTGAAGGTGTTGGCCTGCGTGCCGTCACCGTTGAGGGCAAGGCTGCCGCTGATGGGAACATCGAAAAACTGCTTGCCGGATGTAAATTCGTTGAAGTCCAACAAGCCGCTGAAGCTACCCGAGGACGTAAAAGTGAGTTGGCCAACGAAGTCCTCTTGGCCGGTGCTGACGCCACTCCAACCGAAAACATAGTCTCCTGCCAACGCCGCTGCTGAAATCGAACTCGTCGTTTGCGCCGAAAATGTGCCGTCGCTGATGATTTGCGAGTCGGTCTCCTGCAGCACGGCTTCCGTCGACGAAATCAGATAAAAGATGAATGAAAACGTTCCTTTATTCGAATCCGTCCACGTCAGCGTTCCCCCGCCGAACCCATTGTTGTCCACCGTGTAGGTCCCGGTCACCGATCCGTTCGGCAATTGCGTTATGCTGCCGTTGTTGTTCTCGTCGATCACGACATTGGTGATGCCGCCGCCTCCGTCCGCCGTGAAACGCCCAGCCGTGCCGATCGACCCGCTCGAACCCGATCCCGCGATTACAAACGCAAAGCTGCCGTCCACAGAAGCCGTGTTGAACGCGATATTTTGTTGCGCGAAGGCATCTCCGACGAAAGCCGAGGGAAAGCTCGTCCCGACAAATTTCACGCGCGTTGCATCCACGACATAGAACACAAAATCCTGTCCAGCGATTCTTGCCGTGCCGCGCCCGAAAGTGATGCCATCGCTATTTGCGTCGATTCGACAGAACGAATCCGTCGCAAATGCCTGTTGCCCAGAGAGCGTGCCCGCAATGTTCGAGTCGAACAGGCCATTCGCCACTCCTCCCCCGCCGTCCGCGTCGAATCGGCCGATGATCGACGCAGGATTCACCGTTGTGCCGGCCACATCCACGCCCTTGAAATCGAAACTATAGCCTCCAGCGATCGCCGCATTCGTAAACGCTCCGGTGTTCTGCCTCTGAAACGATCCGCTGGCCGTAATGTCCACATCGGTTTGCGCGATGAACCCTTGCGTCGCCGAAGAAAGCGCGATGCTGTAAGTTGTCGTGCCGCTGCTGTTCGTCAAGTTCAGCGCCCCGCGGCCGTCCGAGCCGATGGAATACGTGCCGCTCGTGAATTGCAGTGTTTGCACGCCTGTGCAAATATTGACGTCTTCAAGTCCGTCCGTAATGTTGCCGTGGCCATCCGCCATGAACGTGCCGGCGCGCCCAAAGAAACTCCCCGCTCCTGCGCACAGCTCCGTTCCGCTCATCGAGAACGCATACTGGCCCGAAAAGCTTGCGTTAGAGAACTTTGCCGTCGGAGGCGTCGGTCCAGGTCCCGGTCCTGGGTTGGATTCGGACCCCCCGCCGCACGCAGCCGCGAAGAGCGCCAGCGTAACCCAAACCAGCAGGGCCAACCGCTTCTTCCGTGCGCTCATCGCGGCTTCCTCTGCTGGGCGTTTGGAGCGCGCTCCGATTGCAGCAAGGCCCGAGCGGGGCTATTCGCCAGCAGGAATCCGTTGGGTGATCGCACCGCGATCGCCTGTGTCCCGTGCTGCGCCATGCGCGCCAAGAAGACGTTGCCTCCTTTAGTCTGGACGCTCACACCTACAAGCCGCACCGATTCGCCCGCGGCCAATGAAAAATGATTGCTGCGCAGGTATGACGCGGGACCCAGATGCACGTCCACCGTGCCGCTCGCCGTTTGTACCGTGACGTGCGCGCCCATAGGTGGCCGCGAGGAGTCTTCCGTATAGCTCACAACCGTTCCTTGAAGAACCTTTTCGCGGGTTGCGTCATACGCGGTCGGGCGCGATGAAACGACAGCGCCTCTCTGCTGTGCACCAGCCGCGGTTAAAAGAAGGATCGTCCCGGCGAGCGCTGCACTGCCGATGGTCATACGGATTTTGCGTTTCATACCTTAGTCCTCAGGCGCGTGCGTTCTAAGACTCGCCGGAAAAACGTCACCAGGATCTCTTCGATCAGTAGCCGCTTGCGATTCTTTTCGGAAAGAAATTGGTCGAGGCACGGTGCCGGCGAGTTTCCCCAAGGCCTGGCGGAATACAGGCTCGAGTTGGAAGCTCAGGAAAAATAACCTTCCGTGCCGGAAGCGCAGTGTGTGTCGACGAAACGCAGCAACAGAGAATCGTCGACATCGCAACTTTAAATGTTAGGAAGGAAGAGTCTATCTGCGGAGAACGGAATGAAGAAAGAACAAGTCGGACGAGGCCGGTTTTGGATCCTCAAGGGCAGGAGCGCAGCGAATGTCTGTGCCGTACTCGGAATCCTTCATATTCAGCGACATGGGCCTGTGATTCGCAGTGCTCAACATCGAAGCGCATTCTGCTGAACCCGCTTTGCGCATCGCGAAATCGTTGGAGGTATTGTCCGATAACGTCAGGAGTTCAGGGAGCTCAGTCGCCACAATCCCGAGTAAGAACACGCTGGCTGCGACTGCAACCAGCAACTTGGCGGAGGTGGATCCTCGACGAAACATTCTTGAGTCGACTAGGTACAAGCTATACCTCCGCCGAGCACAAGAGCAAGGCAATTTTGAAGACAGGCACTACGCGGCGGCCAAAGAGGCGGACGGCGCGTCTTCGATTTCAGAGGAGCCGGGATGTACCCTTTCAAAACCACTTGGATGATAAGCAGTTTGAATGCCCAAATGCTCGCGATCGGAGATGCCGTTCGCCTCAGCGTCACCGGTCCTTGCGCCCGTCGTGTGATGACAACCTCGCTCAGAGCGATCTCCCGAAGGATACGGGTATCCTGCGCACAGCAGCTCAGCACAACCGTGCCAACGTTGGGGTCTATGCCTCCGTGTTGCGGGGTGGCAAGGTCCGCCGCGGTGATTCCCTCAGGGTGGAGCAAGCCCACACCTAGCGCGCGCGGGTCGCAGTCAGCAAGCGTTGAACGGCACGGCAGTTCTGTTTTAATCGGTTGACGAGCCATCTGCGCATAGAAGTCGCCTTGTTCGCCACCGATCATGACGCTCTCGGGATTACGCCTCTATCACGGGCAACTCTGACGTAACGCGATCAGGTAAGGGTTGCCGGCCATACACGAACTGGTTTGGCTTCGCGGACACAAGAGGATTCGAAGTGGTCCGGACAATACCGGGCCGAATCAGTACTGCTAAGCGCCTGCTCCTA
>DATHGV010000051.1:0-4462 GCA_035490135.1 Candidatus Methylomirabilota bacterium | reverse complement strand
CCTACATTTTCGCGCCCGAAAATTTGGTGCACATTCTCGGAGAGGTCGCCAGTGCGGCCGGCAAGACGCAGTTACGCATTGCGGAAACGGAAAAATATCCGCACGTCACTTATTTTTTTAATGGAGGAGTGGAGCGTCCATTCCCGGGCGAGGAGCGTAAGATAGTGCCCTCGCCTAAAGTCGCGACCTACGATTTGCAGCCGGAAATGAGCGCCCCGCAAGTCACTGACGAAGTCTGCGCGCGAATGGCGAACTACGATCTCATCATTTTAAACTTCGCTAATCCGGACATGGTTGGCCACACCGGCGTGGTTGAGGCCGGGATAAAGGCCGTTCAAACCGTAGATGCCTGTATTGCCCGAATTGTTCCGGAGCTGCTCGCTCTCGACGGAAAATGTCTGATTACAGCAGATCACGGCAATTGTGAATTGATGCGCAATCCCGACGGCTCGCCCAACACTGCGCACACGACCAACCTTGTGCACGTCATTTATGTCGCGAAAGACGCAGCAAATTTTACCTGCCACGATGGAATCCTGGCCGATGTCGCGCCGACGTTGTTGTTCCTCCTCGGCCTTCCCCAGCCAAAAGAAATGACGGGCCGCAACCTGCTTGTTCCAGTAGCAGGAGCATAGGCGAATTAGCAGATCCCATCCGCGCTATTGGCGTTTACCGAAGTTCAGTACGTAAGGGCAGCCTTGTCCGGTAGAGCTTGGCATTTGCTCGAAGCGCTTCCGCTATCACGTTATTGCCCTGGTTGCGAGCCACTTCCACACCGCGTTCGGCGGCTCCAACCGCCGCGTCAAACTGACTATGCTCAGCATAGGCCGCAGCCATGACCTGATAAATTCGGGGGTCTCTTTCGCCTGAAACTTGAAGGGCGCGCTCGGCCAGCTCGACCGCCTTCGCTCCATTTCTGATCGTGCTGTCAGGAAAGGTCGCTAGCGTCCAGGCGAGATTGACCTGTGCGTTCAAATTCGCGGAGTCCAGTTCCAGAGTCTTTTGCCATTCATCAATCGCCTCAATGACTCGACCTTCCTCTTGACACAAGGCGCCGAGGTCGCTGTGCGCTTCGGCATTAGCCGGGTTGATTTGCAATTCCTTCTGTAAGTGGAATGCGGCTTCGTCGCGCTGACCTCTTCCCCGCAGAATCAGAGCCATGTTGTAATGGACCTTGGGTACATATGGATCCATCTCGATAGCCTTTTGAAAATAGGCGAGCGCCTCGTCGAGTTCACCCTTACGCACAAGGGCGTTGCCGAGATTGGCGTACGCTTCGATTAATGCCGGTTGGATTTTTATTTCTTCCCGAAACTGGACAATCGCATCATCAAGCTCGCCAGCCTCCAGGAGTAGGGTCCCGAGGTTGTAATGCACTCGAGGGCGGTTCGGGCTGACCGCAAGCACTTGCTGAAATTCCGCGCGTGCCTCAGCGCGCCGTCCTTTGCTCAAAAAGGCCTGGCCGAGCTGATTATGGGCATCAGGGCTGTCGGGGCGAACCTCCAGTGCGTTTCGGGCGTGGAATATGCCTTCGTCAACCTGATTCTCCCGCAGCGCAACAGCGGCGAGAGCATTGTGCGCGGTGTCGTTCCTCGGATTGACGGCAAGGGCATGCATCCAAAGGGATCGACTGTCGCGCCAGACCATCGTTTGTTTCCAGGCAAGGCCCATTAAACTGGCGACAATGACGCCCGCTGCCGCGCTGAGAATGGCTGTGCGATTCCGCACTGCCAACGAAATATTTTCGACAAGCCAGGTTACAGCCATAACAAGGCCTATCTGGGGCAAATAGGTATATCGATCGGCGTGTGATTGATCGCCCACCTGCACGATTCCAATTACGGGTATTAACATTCCGATAAACCAACACCAGCCGACCAGGCAATACGGATGCGCTCGTCTAAAAATGAACACAGCAACGGTGATTACCCCAAGGAGTAGTAGTGCCGCGCCAGCCTGAATCGCCGAGAGCTCATGTCTAGGATGTGGATAAAATATTGAGAGCCCGATGGGCAAGATGCTCTGGCGCAAGTAAATCGTTATTGCCAACGCCGCATTACCGACCCGTTCCGTCAGTGAGAGTTGGTCGAACCGGTAAATAGCACTCTTTTGCGCGACCACGGTTGCGAAACAAGAAGCAGCGGAAAGAAAGAACAGTGGGATTTTCTCCAGCAAGATGCACCCAATGGTTGAGCGCGACAGGATTTTTGACCTGTCATTTGACTCGGGCGATGCCCTTAATCGCCGTAGCGGCCACCAATCAAGCAATAGGAGCAAGAATGGAAGGGTGACCAGCATCGGCTTCGCCATTAGTCCAAGAGCGAATAAGAGCAGGACTAAAAAATAAGCTGTAAGCGAGCGTCTCCGCACATAATGCGTGTAGGCCCCGAGTGTCAAAACAAAGAGGACCGCGCTTAATGTATCTTTGCGCTCGGACACCCACGCCACCGACTCAACGTGGAGAGGATGGACTGCGAAAACCGCCGCCACAAAGGCGCTTTTCCATAGTGCGCCTGTCATTTGCCGCAGCGCCAGAAACAAGAGAATAACCGCGATGCTATGAAAAAGCACACTTGTGAAATGATGGCCGGCTGGCCCCAAGCCATACAACTGGCAGTCGAACATATGCGAAATGACGGTCAGAGGATGCCAGTTGAAACAAACCGTATGGGTGAAGGCCCACCATAGGTTCTGCCAGGAAAGGCCGCTCATTACTCGCGCGTTTTCGTAAACGTAAAACTCGTCGTCGTAGTTCACGAACTGGTGCGCAAGCACCTGCCCAAAGACCAGCCACGTGATAAGGGCGAGGCCAGCGCAAACAGCGAAAATCGTCGCGCGTGTTGGCGCCGCTGTGCCGCCACCAATCCGTTTTGGCATTATTGAAGGCAGGATCGGGCCCGTGCGCCGATTACATCCGAAAGCGTAATCTCCAGGCGCCGATTCACAGCTCGAGTGGAGGTGGCGGCGATTCGCTGCAGAATCGCAAGCCGGTTTTCTGGAAGAGTTTCGTGCCAAACAGGTTTGCAGCGGAGCGTGAGTAATCCATCGGATTCGACCAGTGCCCCCCAACCAATCGGAATCTCCGCGGGACGAAAGAGCCCGTCAGGTACTACGAGGAAACATAAATTGGCGCAGCCATAGCGAAGCAGATTTTCGAACTTCGCACAGTCAGAGAGCCGATTCTGTAAGGCGTTTAACTCACGCAGCACTTGGTGATAATTATGATGCTCGATCGCGGCGAAATTATACGAATCGAATTCCGGAAAGAGTGAATCCGCCACCCGCAAATGTGGATAGTGCACCCGCAAATGTTTTTCCAAAAGGAGGCGACGGCGATGAACGGTCTGCAGACGGGTGCGTAATTCTGGACTGCAGGCATTGTCTTTTCGCAAATCAGCTAATGCCTGTTTGCATTCGAAAAGAGCGGTTGTTGTGGCGTTTTTTGGCTTGGGTCGAAACGCAACTATGTCAGCCCGGTAACGACATTGCGGGAGCCTGACCTCAATCGCACAGATGGAGTATCCGTGCGCCTGTGCCCAGATAAGCGCGAGCCGCTTCAGCCGCGCATGAGCTGCCGTTTCACCGCGCCGCGACGTCAGCTCTTCAGCCATTCCATTAAATCCAATGCCCAATAGCTAATGATGAAATCGGCGCCCGCGCGCTTGAGCGAAGTCATGATTTCGAGCACCGCTGCGCGCTCGTCAACTAGGCCCTTTTCCGCGGCCGCTTTCACCATCGCAAATTCTCCGCTGACGTGATAAATGGCCGTTGGCCGGGCAAAGCGCTCGCGCACCCGCCACAAAATATCCAGGTAAGGCAAAGCTGGTTTGACCAGCACAATGTCGGCGCCTTCGGCCAGATCGAGTTCCACTTCACGCAGCGCTTCGTCGGCATTGGCCGGATCCATTTGATAGGAACGCCGATCACCAAACTGCGGAGGACTTTCCGCGGCATCGCGGAACGGTCCGTAAAAAACGGACGCGAACTTTGCCGCATAACTCATGATCGCAGTCTGATCGAAACCTGCCTGGTCGAGCGCTACCCGGACGGCACCGATGCGGCCATCCATCATATCGCTTGGCGCGACCATATCGGCGCCGGCGGCGGCGTGTGAGAGCGCGGTCTTCGCGATCAACTCCACGCTTTCGTCATTCAACACATGAAAATGCTCGCCATCGAGGCGAGTCACGCCGCAATGGCCGTGACTGGTGTATTCGCATAAACAAACATCAGTAATTACCGTCAAATCCGGCGCGTGTTTTTTGATTTGGCGAACCGCATTTTGGACCACGCCATTCTCCGCATGCGCGCTGCTGGCCTGTTCGTCTTTCGACTTCGGAATTCCAAAGAGAAGCACCGCTTGCACTCCCGATTCGTGTGCGCGCTGCGCGATCGCAGCGATTTCCTTGCCGCTGTATTGGTGAACGCCCGGCATACTCGGGATCGCTTTCGCGCCCTCTAT
>DATHGV010000050.1:0-11483 GCA_035490135.1 Candidatus Methylomirabilota bacterium | reverse complement strand
TTCACGCTTCCTTTTGGTGTTGGCGCCGGCAACGCCAACGAAGCGATCGATTTTGTTCTGGTGGCGGATTCTATCGATACGGCGTTCACCGATTTCTCCACGCAGGGGAAATTTCAAGTGGATTTTGCCGGGCAGCACTGGTCGGACTCCGACGCGGAGTTCGCTTGCCTCAAACGAGCGCTAGACGCAGGAAAACCGATCCTCGACGGCAAATGCCTGGCTAAAATTTCCCGCACTGAGCTTGATGAGATTTTTGCCGGCAACATCAAGATGCCCATGCTGGACGAGAAACTTGCCGTGCTGCATCAAGTCGGCGCGGTGTTGGCTGAAAAATACGATGGGCGCTTTCACAAGTTTGTGCAGGCGTGCTCACCGCGACTGTATGACAGTGGAAACGGGCTCATCGAACGAATGGTGAAGGAGTTCCCGCGTTTTAATGACGTGAGCGAGTTTGATGGCTACGAAATAAAATTTTACAAATTGGCGCAGCTAGGCGTGTGGATGTTGTATTCAACGCTGCACAAGTCAGGGAAATTTCGTCTGGACGATCCGGAGAAAATGACGGCGTTCGCGGATTACATCGTTCCGGTGGCGTTGCGGTTAATGGGCGTGACTTCTTACTCGCCAGAACTGGAAAACGCCATTAACACGCATCAACTGATACCGCGGGATTCACGCCGTGAAATTGAAATTCGCGCGCATTGTCTCTACGCCACGGCGTTGCTTGCGGAAGAAATCAACAAGCTTCGTGGGCCGAAGGAGCAGGTGATCATTCCGCAGATCGATGCGCGGCTTTGGACCCACTACCACACCACTTCATGGCCTCATCATTTGACGCAGACGATCATGTATTAGAATGGCCGACAATATTTTGCGGTTTGCTGGAAAGGAAATATTTTCATGAGGTATAGGAAAGGGCTTTTACGCAGTGGAGTGCTCGCGTTGCTGGCATTTTGCGTTCAATTCCCTTTTCAATTGCCGTCACAGGCCCAAGAAAAACGCAAAGTCATCATCGATCAAGACTGCGCTGGGCCGGGAGGGACGGATATGCAGTCCATTCTCGCGCTTATCAATTCTCCAGAGACAGAGGTGCTGGGAATAACGGTGGTGACTGGCGATGCGTGGCGTAACGAGGAGGTACAGCACACTTTACGGCTCCTGGAAATAATTGGGCGCACCGATATTCCTGTTGTGCCTGGCGCGACTTTCCCGCTGGTGAGCAGCAAAGAATACATCGCCAAATGGGAAAAACTTTATGGCAAAGTGGTCTATCAGGGCGCATGGAATCATGCGAAGCACAATCCGGTGCATGGCCCTTACGAAATTCCGCCCATGCCTGAAGGTGTGCTGACGACTAAGCCTTCCACCGAAGATGCCGCGCGATTCATGGTGCGGCTGGTAAATAAATATCCTCATGAAGTGACCATTTACGCCGCGGGACCAATGACCGATCTGGCGCTAGCCATCGCTCTCGATGCACATTTTGCCGAACTGAGCAAAGAATTGATCGTTATGGGCGGCAGTATTAATCCGCGCACCGATGACCCGGAGTTCAGTCTTACTCCGCGACGGGAATTTAATTTCTGGATGGATCCCGAAGCGTCGCAAGCGGTTCTTCATGCACACTGGCCGCGCATCGTTCTGACGACCGTGGATATTTCCGTGCAAACTCGTATGGAAAAGGGCTTGATCGCGGAAGTGGCGAAAAGTCAGACGCCCGGAGCACAGTATGTAGTGAAGTATGCGGAAGCCAATTATCTCTGGGATGAGTTAGCCGCCGTAGCGTGGCTGGACTCGAGCTTTATCACCAAGTGGCAAAAACTTTACATCGACGTGGACACTAGTCATGGAGCCTCTTACGGGGATACGCTGGCTTGGGCACCCGGGCAACAACCGGGCATGGGCGAACAGTTGGTAGAAGTGCAAAAAGAGCTGGACAAAGAAAAGTTTTACAAAGAATGCGTAGAGCTTCTGTCTCGTCCGACACCGAGACCTGCCGCAAACGCGGCGCGTTAATCTCGCTGCAGATGCGCCCCGCGCAAGTATGCGGGCAACGGTTGTAAAAATGCGTGCTTAGGCTGCCGTTGCGGTGCGGCTTATGCTATCGTTCCGGCGTTTGCGACGCATCACGATTTTTTCGCAGGAGCAATATGGCAGAGCCCACAAACGTTGTCGGAATAGGAAGCTGTGGCGTCGACTACTTCGCGATTGTGCCGCGCTTGCTCGGCCCGGAAGAAAAAATCAACGCGGATCGCTTGGAGATTCATGCCGGCGGAGTTACCGGAAACAATCTCACACAGGTGGGGCGTCTGGGAGTTTCGGCCGGTTGGCTTGGTCTGATTGGCGACGATGAGAGCGGACGCCTGATCACCAAAGCGTTTGAGGGCGATGGGCTAGATCTTTCCGGGATTGAAACGATCAAAGGTGAACAGTCCACGTTCGTCTGGATCCCCGTGGATGCACAAGGCGAGCGATGCATTTACATGTTTCCTAACGTGAATGGCAAGCTCTCGGCGGAGCAAGTGCGCAGGCTATTTTCTTCTCATATCAAGCAGGCTCGGCACTTTCACACGGAAGCCTCGCAATTGCCGTTGCCGCCCGTAAAAGAAGGTATCCAGATTGCGCGTGAAGCGGGGGTGCGCGTGATTTTCGATCTGGATGTGGCGCCAAGTTATTTCGCGCAGGCCAAGCTCGGCAGCGTAGACGATTTGATAGCGGCGTTACGCCTGGTGGATGTGTTGAAGCCCTGTAAAGCCGCGGCGCGCGAAATAACCGGGGAAACGGATTACGAGAGAATGGCGGCGAAGCTCCTGGCGCTCGGTCCCAAAATTGTTGCACTAACGATGGGAGCGGATGGCTGCTTGATCGCCGCGGGAAATGAGATGGTACACGTTCCGCCATTTAAGGTAGCGGTGGTCGACTCCACGGGGGCCGGAGATGCCTTTATGGGCGGATTGTCTTACGGATTGCTTCAGGAGTGGGACTATCGCCGCGTGGGAACTTTCGCCAATGCTTGCGCGGCGATTTGCTGCACCAAAGTTGGTGCGCGATCCATGGGCAGACGCCAAGACGTGATGGCTCTTATCCAGTCGCAACGCAAGACGGAAGCTTCCGCCTTCTAGCAACGTCTTTAGATAATGCACTAAACGTAATGCAACGAAGTATTGCGGCGAAACGTTATGCACGGATTCGCGGCAGGAGAATAAAAATGTTTGTGCCCCATAGCTTCGTTATCGCCTTGATCATGATGGTTGCGAGCGCGGTGTGCTGGGGCTCCTGGGCGAACACTTACAAAGGCGTCAGAAATTATCGTTTTGAACTTTTTTATTGGGATTATGCGCTGGGAATCTTTCTGATTTCTTTGGTGCTGGCATTCACGATGGGTAGCACGGCTGACGATCCATCGCGTTTTCTGTGCAACGTTCACAACGCTGACAATTCGAACATTGCTTCCACCATGTTTGCCGGCGTGATTTTCAATCTTGCGAATCTCCTGCTGGTGGCCGCGATTGATATGGCGGGACTGGCCATCGCTTTCCCAGTGGCTATTGGAATTGCGTTGGTGGTCGGGGTGGTGTCCAGTTACATTCTTCAGCCCAAAGGTCACGCGGGCCTGTTGGCTGCGGGGGTTGTTTGCGCGTTGGTGGCGGTAATACTTGACGGAAAAGCTTACGGCAGTTTGCCGACCGCCAATCGCGCCATCAGCAAAAAAAGCATCATCACGTGCGTAGTGTCGGGAATTTTGATGGGGGTATGGGCGCCCTTTGTCACCCGCTCGATGACCCATGGAAATACGCTAGGGCCTTACAGCGTGGCGGTGTTTCTGACGCTGGGGGCGTTGCTCTCTTGTTTCGTGTGGAATATTTATTTCATGAAGCATCCGCTGGTCGGCCAGCCGGTAAATTTTGCGGAATTTTTTCGAGGGCCGGGGGCAGGCCATGTTCTTGGTTTGCTGGGCGGTTGTATCTGGGGAATTGGCACGGTGTTCAATCTGGTGGCTGCGCATTTTACGGGCGTAGCGATCTCGTATGCGATTGGTCAGTCCGCGCCGATGGTTGCTGCGCTCTGGGGCGTGCTGGCGTGGAAGGAATTTCGCGGGGCAAACCGTCAGGCTTATATGTATCTAGCGGGCATGTTTGTGTTTTATCTGTTGTCCATCCTGGTCATTTCCTACGCAAATACAGCGAGCTGAATCGTTTCATTCCTGGACTCGAGACCAACCGGAAACCGTCCAAAAATGAAGGCCAGGACCTCCGGGCCATGTGGGCATGCATTGACGGGCTGTCCGCTGCTGGGACGCTAAATCCCATTTTCGTCGTGTTTCCATCACTTCGCGAAATTACGCGCTTGTAGCCTGCTGATTTTATTGCTCTTATAGGGCGGAACAAAGGCGGGGTAGTTGCGTTTCTAAAGATATCAAACCATGGATATTCAACGTCCTTCTAACGCTCGCGCTAAAAAGATTCGCCGCATCCTGTATGCCTCGATCGCGGTTCTGCTCATTGCCGGTGTGACCTTCGGCCTCTCTCGTTTGAAGCCTGCAGCCCCTTCGGTCGATCGCGCCACAGTTTGGACCGATGACGTAAAGCGCGGCCCGATGCTGAGAGAAGTTCGCGGGCTCGGCACGCTGGTTCCCGAAGAGATCCGCTGGATTCCGGCACAAACGGAATCGCGCGTGGACCGCATCGTGGTCCGCCCGGGCGCCATCGTAAAACCCGACACCATCATTCTTGAACTCAGCAACCCTTCCTTGCAGCGCGACGCTCTCGATGCGGAATATCAGCTCAAGGGAGCGGAGGCCGATTACGAAAATTTGAAGGTGCAAGTAAATAGCGAACTGCTTAATCAGAAGGCGCAAGCCGCCTCGGTGCGCAGTGAGTACGAACAGGCGCATCTGCAACATGACGTGGACGACAAACTCCACAAGGAGGGTCTTGGCGCTGACGTAACCGCTAAGCTTTCCAAGGTAAAGGATGAGCAGTTGGCCATTCGCGCGCAACTCGAAGATCAGCGCACACTGATCGCCGGCGACTCAGCGGTTGCAAGACTTGCGGCACAGCGGGCCCACGTGGATCAGCAGCGCGCGCTATATCAACTGCGTCGCAGCGAATTGGATGCCTTGCATGTGCGCGCGGGCATCGACGGAGTGTTGCAGCTTCTGCCGGTGGATGTTGGCCAGCATGTGACGCCCGGAACGAACCTGGCGCGCGTTGCGGATCCCAAAAAGCTGAAAGCGGAAATTAAGATCGCGGAGACGCAAGCCAAAGACGCGACGATTGGGCAAAAGGCAACCGTTGATACGCGCAACGGCGTGGTCACCGGGCATGTGTCGCGTATTGATCCTTCCGTGCAGAACGGAACGGTAACCGTGGATGTCGTGTTCGACCAGCCGCTGCCCCAGGGCGCGCGTCCGGACCTGAGCGTCGACGGCACCATCGAAATTGAAAATCTCAAAGACGTGCTATTCGTGGGCCGGCCCGTTCACGGGCAGTCCGATAGCACCGTGGGTATTTTCAAATTGGATGAAGACGGATCGGACGCTACTCGCGTCAATGTAAAGTTGGGGCGCAGCTCGGTGAACACCATTGAGATCGTTTCAGGCTTAAAAGTCGGAGACAAAGTAATTCTCTCCGACATGTCCGCGTGGGATAGCTTCGATCGCATTCGTTTGAAATAGTGAGTTTGTTCGTTCGGGAGCGCTGACGGTGCAAACGTTCTGGCAGGATGTCCGATACGGCCTGCGCATGCTGGGGAAGAACGCCGGCTTTAGTTCCATTGCAATCCTCACGCTGGCACTGGGCATCGGCGCCAATACCGCGATTTTTTCTCTGATGGACCAGATTATGTTGCGACGCTTGCCGGTGAAGAGTCCCGACGAGCTGGTCATCTTGCGCTCTCCTGGTCGCGGAGAGGGCCATGTCTGGAGTGACGGCGACGGCGCACAGTCATTTTCCTACCCTGCGTATAGGGGATTGCGTGACAGCACCGCCGTGTCCGGCATGCTTGCGCGTTTTGCCTTTGAGGCCAGCATCGCCAGCCGCGGGCAAACAGAACGCGGCCTGGGAGAACTGGTTTCCGGAAATTATTTTGACGTTCTAGGTGTGCACCCTGCTTTTGGGCGTCTCTTCACCGCGGACGATGATCGCGTGCAGGGCGACCATCCCTTCGTAATCTTAAGCCACTCCTATTGGATGCAGCATTTCGGCGGGGATCCGGGAATTTTGAACCAAACCTTGCTGGTCAATAACACCCCACTGACGGTCATCGGCGTGGCGCAAAAAGGATTTGATGGCATCCAGGTGGGGCAAACACCGAATATCTTCGTACCCATGATGATGAAGCCGCAGATGACGCCCAACAGGAACGGCCTGGATGATTGGAACGATGCCTGGCTGGCTATTCTCGCACGGCGGAAGCCCGGGCTTTCGTGGGCGCAAACGGAAGCGGCCCTGACTGCGGGGTATCATCCGTTGCTCGAACAGCAACTCGCAACCGTGAAGGGCTGGGACCAAAAGAAGCGCGCGCTCTTTCTCGACAAGAAAATTCTTCTGCTTCCCGGTGCAAGCGGCAGGCGAACGGTGCAGACCGACTCAGGGCCTGCGCTGCTCACTTTGTTTGCGCTCGTCGCTCTGGTTTTGCTGATCGCTTGCACCAATGTCGCAAATCTTCTATTGGCGCAAGGTGCATCGCGCCAGCGTGAGTTCGCTATTCGAACCGCAATGGGCGCAAGCCGCAGCCGCATGATTCGGCAATTAGTGATCGAAAGTTTGCTCTGCGCCACAGCTGGCGGCGCGCTGGGATTGGTCGTAGGCCTGTGGCTGATGAATATTCTGACACCTGAAGTGGTGGCTTCCGGCGTTTCGGGGCTGTCAACAAAGCTCGACGGAAAGGTTCTGGCGTTCGCCAGCGGCACTACCCTTTTGGCCGGACTTCTTTTCGGATTGATTCCCGCGTGGCGCGTGACCCGCAGCAGTGTTACGCAAACTCTTAAAGACCAGGGTTCCACGGGTTCTGCAGCCCTCTCTCACGTGCGCTTTCGCAAGTTTCTGGTGGCAGGCCAAGTGGCATTTACGTTATTGCTGCTGGCGGGAGCTTGCCTTTTTACCAAAACGCTCTGGAATCTGCGCAGCCAGAGTCTTGGTCTAGACACAACGAATGTAATTACGTTTTCTATTTCACCGGCGCTGAATGGCTACGACACCGCTCGCAGCATCGCGCTGATCGACCGGATGCGCGAGCGTTTCGCGACGCTTCCTGGAGTCAAAGCGGTAGGTTCCTCGGAGATTTCCAGTCTAACCGGCACGGACATGGGCGCGAACATCACTGTCGAAGGTGGCCCGCAGCTTCCAGAAGATCAGGAACATGTCCTGTATGACCCGATAAGCCCGGCGTATTTTTCTACTATCGGAGTGCCCCTGGTGGCCGGGCGCGAATTTGACTCTGGGGATACGAGTGCGCGTGGCAAAGTGGCAATCGTCAACGAAGCCACGGTCAGGCGCTTTTTTCCCAAGCGCGACCCGGTGGGGTCACGCTTCGCATTTGGCTCTGGGGATGCAGTCAAACCGGACACACTGATCGTCGGGGTCGTAAAGGACAACAAGCAGGATCACGTTCGCAGCGAAATCGCGCCCTACATCTTCCTGCCGTATGCGCAGCGGGAAAAATTGAGCGGCATGACCTTTTATGTGCGCACGCAGCAAGACCCGCTGCTCATCGCTGACGAGTTGCGTGAGAGCGTGCGTGAACATGATCCCAATTTGCCGGTCTACGATCTCAAGACCTTCCAACGTGTGGTGGATGAGGACTTGCTCGCGGAGCGGCTCATCGCAGGATTATCCGCAAGCTTTGGCGTTTTGGCCGCGCTTTTGGCTGCCATGGGTATCTACGGCGTGCTCGCCTATCTGGTCATTCAACGCACCCGTGAGATTGGCATTCGAATGGCGTTGGGCGCCGCCAGCGGGCAAGTACGTACGCTCATTTTTAAGGAAATGGGTTTGATGGTCGTCGCGGGTGCTCTGGTGGGGTTGCCCATAGCCTATGCGCTGGCGCGATTGAGCGAATCATTGCTCTATGGGGTGCGCGCCAACAACGTGGGAATCTACCTGGTGGCTCTAAGTGTGATCGCGGTAATCGCCGCGGCAGCCTGTTATCTCCCGGTGCGGCGTGCCACGCGCGTCGATCCCATGGTGGCCTTGCGTTATGAATAGCGGCGGAACTAAATCAGGCCTGTTTCGTATCAACTGGTGCGCATGGAACTTGAAGGAGAAAACATGACGGAATCAAACGGCACCCTGATCAAGATGGAAGGCGTGAAGAAAGTCTTCTACACCGATGAAGTGGAGACTCACGCGCTGGAGGAAATCCACCTGGAGATCCAGAAAGGCCAGTATATTTCCATTGCCGGACCGTCCGGCTGCGGCAAATCCACGCTCCTTTCTATTCTGGGGCTGCTGGATTCGCCTACCGACGGACATTATTGGCTCAACGGCCAGCCCGTTTCGAAGCTGACTATCAGCGAGCGGACTCGCATTCGCAACCGGGAAATCGGGTTCATTTTTCAGGCCTTCAACCTTATTGGCGATCTAACAGTGTACGAGAACGTCGAACTGCCGCTGACTTATCGCGGCACGGGCACGGCCGAACGTAAGCAAAAAGTCCAGCGCGCGCTGGAGCGAGTTGGCATGGCCCATCGCCTGCGTCACTACCCTTCTCAACTATCTGGAGGTCAGCAGCAGCGTGTCGCGGTGGCGCGCGCGCTGGTTGGCGATCCACTGATCTTGATGGCGGATGAGCCCACCGGAAACCTGGACTCCAAGAACGGCGAAGCGGTAATGGAGTTGTTGCGAGATCTGCATCGCAATGGCGCGACGATCTGCATGGTCACTCACGACGAGCGTTACGCCAACTTTGCGGAGCGCAATATTCATTTGTTTGACGGACGCATCGTGGATGAAACCAGAGAAGTCAGCGTAGGCGCGTAAAATTCTTAGGCTAAACATTTTTTAGGCCAGCCATTGTTTGCCACTGAGGCCTTTGTTCATGGACACCATCCGGCAGGACGTTCGTTACGCCTTACGCATGCTGTGGAAGCACCGCTTCGCGACCTTCGTCTGCGCTGCTGCGCTGGCGTTGGGTATGGGGGCCAACACCGCGATCTTCTCCATGGCAGAAGCCTTCCTGCTGCACCCCGTTCCGCTGGATGAAGTCAACCGCATCGTAGCGGTATTTGACTCAAAACCGCGCCAAAATATCGAAAAGACTGCCGTCGCAACCGCCACCTATCTTGAATGGCAGGAACAAGCCCGTTCGTTTGACCGGCTCGGGGCGTACTCCTGGGATGGCGTTAACTTTACCGGCGACGGCACACCGCAGAAAATTCAGGATTTCCGCGTAACCACTAATTTTTTCTCGACACTGGGTGTGCAGCCGCATCTTGGCCGCGATTTTCTTCCAGAAGAAGGAGAGCCCGGAAAAAATCAGGAGCTCATTCTGAGTCACGGGCTCTGGGAACGCCGCTACGCCGCTGATCCCAAAATTCTGGGCAAGGTTGTCAAGGTCGACGGAAAACCGTTCACGATTGTGGGCGTCATGAGTAAGGGTTTCGACTTCCCTATGAGCGCGGAGGCGTGGCTACCTATGGCGTTCGATGCTAAACAGCGCGTCGACCGCGACCATCGTCCGTTGTGGGTACTTGGGCAACTGAAGCCCGGAGTTTCCTTCGAACAAGCCCAGGCGGAGATGCTCACCATCGCACAGCACCAGGCGGCCGCTTATCCGGACGCGTACAAAGATTGGGAGTTGCGCGTCCAACCGCTGGGCGAATTCGCTACCGGTGATCTGACTCGCCAATACACTTTGCTGCTGCTTGGGGCTGTGGGTTTCGTGTTGTTGATCGCTTGCGCGGACGTGGCCAATGTGCAATTTGCACGCGTGTCCGGGCGGCAGAAGGAACTCGCAGTGCGCGTGGCCATGGGTGCCACTCGCGCGCGCATCGTGCGCCAACTTTTGATTGAAAGTGTGATGCTGTCGCTTTTTGGCGCGGCGCTCGGAATTTTTCTGGCGCAGTGGATACTTAGCGTGATTCTTTCGCACATGCCGCCGGACATCGCGCGGTACATTGCCGGCTGGAAGTCCATTCGTCTGGATCTTGGCGCTTTTCTTTTCACGTTTGCTGTGGCGCTGGCAAGCGGGCTGCTTTCGGGCATTGCGCCATCGCTGATGAGTTCGCGCACCAATATTTCCGAAACTTTAAAGGAGAGCGGACGCGGCGCTTCCTCCGGACGCGCTCGGCATCGCTTGCGCAGCGTTTTGGTGGTCGCTGAGGTCGCACTGTCGCTGGTTCTGCTCGTCGGCGCCGGTCTACTGGTAAAAGGTTTTAACGCCCTGCTCACGGTCAACCAACAATATCATCCGGAATCACTGTTGACGTTGAATCTGAATTTGCCAGAACTGCAATACCCGCAGAGGTCTGCGCGCGCCACGTTTCACGATCGGCTGCTGCAAAACCTTTCAGCCATTCCCCAGGTGCAATCTGCGGCACTGGCCACGACGGTCCCGTATGGCAATGGCGGCGGCACGGACGCGGATCGCTTCTTGATAGAAGGTCGCCCTGTAGAGCGGCGCGAAGAATCGCGTACCGCCATTATGGAGACCGTTTCGCCGAACTATTTTGCGGTGATGAGTGTCGGCTTACGCGATGGTCGGGTATTCACGGACTCGGACGGCGACGGCACTCAGCCGGTCGCGATGATCAGCCGGAGCCTCGCCAGCCGCTACTTTCCAGACGAAAATCCACTTGGTAAAAAGATTCAGGTGGCCGCCTCAAAGCTGGAGACCTGGCTCACCGTGGTCGGCGTGGTGGACGACGTCCGATACAACTGGATACAGAAAGACGCCTTGCCCACGCTTTACCGACCTTATCGTCAGAATCCCACTTACTACACCACAGTAGTTTTGCGCACTGGCGATAACCCAGCGAAGTTTACTTCCGCGGTGCGCAACAAAATCGCGGCTATAGATCCGGACCTGCCGATTTACGAGGTAAAACCGCTCAATCAGGTCATTACCGAATCTATCGTCGGCATATCTTACGTAGCCGCCATGATGGCCGGCATTGGGATCATTGCACTGGTATTGGCGTCCGTGGGAGTGTACGGAGTAATGTCCTATTCGGTTAGTGAGCGAACTCACGAGATGGGGATTCGCATGGCCATGGGCGCATCGGAAGGGGCCATCAATCGACTCGTGGTAGGTAACGGAATGCTTCTCACCGCTATCGGCATCGCCATCGGCCTGCCCTTGGCGTTCGGTCTGGCACGCGCGCTATCCAGCCTGCTTTTCGGCGTATCCGCTACCGATCCTTTCGCTTTTATTGGACTGCCGCTCATTCTCGGCGCTGTGGCGTTTTTGGCTTCTTACCTACCGGCACGCCGCGCTGTGCGCATCGATCCATTGACGGCTCTTCGCTATGAGTGAAACAATTT
>DATHGV010000049.1:0-4031 GCA_035490135.1 Candidatus Methylomirabilota bacterium | reverse complement strand
CGCCGACACCCACTGTGATAAGGTGTGCTCGTTTCGACGGCGATTTCTGCTTGCAGCAGGGCCAAAGGAGCTCAAGCTTGAAACGCGCGTGTTGGATTATTCTCCTCTCGCTGGGTTCTTCGATCCTCTGTGTGTCGCAGTCACCTCCAAGCGGTGACTGGGCTGCACTCTTCAACGGCAAGGACCTTAGCGGGTGGAAGAATAACGGTCAAGAAAAATGGGTCGTCGACGAGGGGACCATCCTGTGTGAAAGCACCGCCAATAAGTACGGCTACCTAACCACCGAAAAATCCTACCGGGAATTCGATCTTCGCCTCAAGTTCAAGGGCGAAGCTAGCGGCAACAGTGGCGTCTTCCTGCGTTCAAAGATCCTCGGCATTGATCCGGAACATGGACCTGACATTGAAGGCATGCAAGTCGAGGTAGATCCCACGCCCGGGAAACACACTGGCGGGTTATACGAAAGCGGCGGTCGCGGCTGGGTGAGCATGCCTTCCGAGGATGGCGAGAAAGCGTTGAAGCCCGGCGACTGGAATGACCTGCTGGTCTCGGCTCATGGCAATCACATCGTCACCACGTTGAACGGAGTCAAGACCGTGGACTTCACTGATCCTTCTCCCAAGTTCACCGAGGGTGTCATCGGTCTCCAGATTCACACCGGCGGGGGAGTCAAGGTCAGATGGAAGGATCTCTACGTTCGAGAGACAAATTGACTCCAGCACATGCAAAAGCTCCAATGAAATTCTTATGACCGACCAGAGCCGTCGCAAATTTCTGAAAAATTCCAGTCTGGCGCTCACAGCGGGCCTGGGTTCAGCCTGCGCCACTTTCGGCCGCATTTCCTCCGAGCAGATCTCAAATCAATTCGCTCCGCACGTAGCTTCTAACGATGGCAAGAAACCTCTCCGTCTCGGCCTGATCCTCGGCGTCGAACCTGACCCGGCCGCAGCCATGGCCACGCTTAACAATCTTGGCATCGCGACCTGTCAGGTGTATTTGAACCGCTTCGAACCGGCCTTCGCCGCCCAACTCCGCCAATCGCTTGTTAGAGCCAACGTCGAAGCTACCTCGCTGGTCATCGGTGGCCCGGGCAAGGAAGGATGGGACTTCTACCAGGGGCCCCTTACGATCGGTCTCGTCCCGCGCGGAACCCGCGAGGCACGCATAGCTCGCATTAAGAAGGCCGCCGATTTTGCCGTCCGCTGCGACATTCCCGCCGTGCAGACCCATTGCGGATTCATTCCGGAAAATCCCTCCGATCCTCTGTACAAAGAAACCATAACAGCAATGCGGGAAGTTGCCGCCTACTGCAAGCGCTACCACCAGAATTTCCGCTATGAAACCGGACAGGAGACTCCCATCACTCTTGTCCGCGCCATCAACGACGTCGGTCTGGACAACCAGGGCGTCAATTTCGATCTTGCGAATCTCATCCTGTATGGCAAAGCCAATCCCGTTGATGCCATTGAAATCCTAGCTCCCTACATTCAAGGCATCCATGCAAAAGATGGTCTCTGGCCTACCAACCCGAAAGATCTCGGTGTGGAAGTTCCTATTGGGAAAGGCAAGGTAGACTTTCCCCGCATCATCAGACGCTTGAAGGAGCTTACCTATGGCGGAGCGGTCACCATCGAACGCGAAATTTCCGGGCCACAACAGCTGGAAGACGTTCGAGCCGCCAAGGATTATTTGCAGGAGCTGATCGGGTAACGTAATTCGCAGCCAGGAGAGAATCATGTCGACCGACGCAACTGAAAACAAAAATTCCGGGGACCAGGTGGACCGGCGGACCTTTATCACCTCTGCTGCCGCCACGGCAGGCTTCATGATCATCAATCCCGATTTGGTTCGGGGCACTGCTGCAAACTCCGCGGTCCGTGTCGGTCTTTTGGGCTGTGGCGGCCGAGGAACCGAAGACGCCACCAGCCTCGTCGACACGGGCGGCGCTCGCGTCGTTGCGCTGGCAGATCTGTTTCAGGATCAACTCGACGCCGCCCGCACGCATTTCAACCAAATCCAGCAAGGCAAAAACTATCCCGATCTCGAGACGACTCAGCTTTTTGTCGGACCTGACGCCTATCAGAAAATCGCTGCGTCAAAAGAAGTGGACGCCATCGTCGTTGCAACCCCGCCGTACTTCCACCCCCTACATCTTGAAGCGGCAGTCGGCGGCGCCAAGCACGTCTATCTGGAAAAGCCCGTCGCCGTGGATGTTCCCGGCGCCATGAAAGTGATCGATATCGGCAAACGCGCCGAAGGTAAACTCAGCCTCGATGTTGGGTTCCAGATTCGCGATTGTCCGCCGTTTGTCGAACTTGTTCGTCGGATTCACGCCGGCGCTATCGGAAAAATCATCTGCGGCGTAGCCCACTACCTCACCGGCTACATCGACAGGCCGCAGTGGCCTAATGCTACACCCGAAGAACATCGACTCCGCAATTGGGTCTACGACAAGGTCCTTTCTGGCGACATCATCGTCGAACAGAACATCCACGTCATCGACATCTGCAATTGGGTTCTCGACGCCCACCCGCTCAAAGCCTCCGCAACCGGTGGACGCATGGGACGTCCCGCCACGGACGGCGACGTCTATGGCAACTATCACGTCGTCTTTCAGTATCTGGACGGCGTCGATGTCACTTTCAGCTCCACACAATTCGCTAAAGGCTGGTGGGATGTCACTGAACGTTTCTTCGGCACCAAAGGCACCACGCAATCGCCTTACGTCGGCCCACTCGGCATCTGGGGCGATGAACCCTGGCAGGATCCTAACTCCATCACTCCGAAGGATTCTTCGCAGCCGCAAGCCTTCTCGGTAACCGGAAACTTCCGCTCCAATCTGGAACAAGCTGACCCGCAAAAAAAGAAAGCCTTTGTGGACAGTATCGTGAGCGGCAAATTTCACAATCAAACCCCTGCCGGAGCCGAGTCGGCTCTCTCTTGTATAATGGCGCGCACCGCCGCCTACACAGGCCATGAAGTCACCTGGGAAGACACCCTGAAGTCCACCGAAATCTGGGACGCCAGACTCGACCTCAAAAAGATCCTCGCTAACCAGCCCAAATAGAGAGGCCTGTCATGCCAAAGGAAATGCCGGGAAAGGCGCGCCGTGACTTTCTGAAATCCTCAGCCGCTGCGATTTGTGCGGCGGGAATCTCGCGCAACGCCTTCTCTCCTTCGCCGCTCGCATCGGCGGCTGATTCCGCACTCCCCGCTCCGGATGGGCTTTCCATCAAAAAAGGCCTAGTCCTCAGCATGCTTCCCTCGAAATTGCCAATCGCCGATCGCTTTAAGCTTGCTCGCGACACCGGCTTCGAGGTCATACAGGCTCCGACTACCGATACGAATCACGCCGACGAAATCAAGGCTGCAGCCGACAGTTCGGGCGTTCGCGTGGACTCCGTCATGAACATGGATCACTGGAAGTATCCTCTGTCTTCCAGCGATCCCTCGGTTGTTGAAACCAGCCTCAAGGGCATGCGCACTTCCCTACACAACGCCAAACTCTGGGGCTCGGACGCAGTGTTGCTCGTGCCGGCTGTCGTGGATCCGCAAACTTCATATAAAGACGCTTGGACTCGCTCGCAGGCGCAGATCCGGTCTCTGCTCCCTCTTGCTGAAGAACTCAAAATCGTCATCGCGATCGAGGAAGTCTGGAACAAATTCCTTCTGAGTCCCCTCGAAATGGTCACCTACATTTCCGAGTTCAAGACGCCATTAATTCGTGCCTGGTTCGACGTCGGCAACGTCGTTCTGTACGGTTACCCGCAGGACTGGATTCACACCCTCGGCAGCAGCATTTTTAAGGTTCATCTCAAAGACTTCAGGCGCAAGGAAGATGGCTACGCCTGGGTCAACCTCGGCGACGGGGACATCGACTGGCCGGCAGTGCGCCAGGCCTTCGCCGACGTCGGCTATCGGGGCAGCGCCATCGCCGAACTCGAACCCGGCGACGAGCCTTACCTCCGCGACGTCAGTCGCCGCATCGACCACCTGCTTCTTGGCAAAAGCTAATCTCCATTAAGTAAAAC
>DATHGV010000048.1:0-2554 GCA_035490135.1 Candidatus Methylomirabilota bacterium | reverse complement strand
CTTGGCAGGCACGCCGAGCTTGTCCCGGCGGAAATCCACCTGCCGATATTGTTTCTTGTGGCCGCCACCGCGGTGCCACACCACGATTTCGCCGTGATTGTTGCGGCCGCCGGTGCGCTTTTTTGGCTCCAGCAGCGCCTTTTCCGGCTCCTGCTTGGTGATGTGGCTCTTATCCACGACGGTAATAAACCGTCGCGACGCCGTGTATGGATTAAAGCTTTTCAGTCCCATCGCTGCCTCTTACTCTCTTCGTTTCTTGCTGCTGTAAAACAGTGGCCCCGGTGCTACAAATTCTCAGCGTACTCGATCATCTTTTCGCCTTCCGCCAGCTTCACGTAGGCTTTCTTCCAGTCGCGCCGGTACCCTTCATTCTGTCCGCGGCGGCGCATCTTGCCGTAAAAATTGGCGGTGCGCACATCGGTTACCTTCACACTGAAAATCTGCTGCACCGCTTCCTTGATCTGCGTCTTGGTGGCTTTCGCGGAAACTTCAAAAACCACGGTGTGCTGTGTCTCTTTTACGCCCAACCCTTTTTCCGTGATGATCGGGCGGCGAATGATCTGGTAGTGAGGCGTAGACATCAGTTATTCCTTGCCCTTTTTCTTAGCGGTCTTCGCCGGCTTCTTGGCAGCCGCTTTTGATTTCTTGGCGGCCGCAGGTTTCGCGGCAGCTTTCTTTTCCCGCTTCGGCGCCGGCGCAATGGTTTCCACGTCCGGAGTTGCCGCCGGAGTCTTTTCCGGATCGAGCGAATGGCTTAGCCGCTCCACAGCTTCCTTCGAGAGCACCAGCAGGTCGTGCTTCAACAAGTCATAAGGCTGAAGACCGTTGGGCGCCACCAGCGTGACCCCTTCAATGTTGCGGCTGGCGCGTTCCAGATTGGTGTTCTCGCCGTGAGCGACGATCAACGCAGATTTCTTGTGCTTCAGTTTGCCCAACACGCCCAAAAATTCCTTGGTCTTATGGTTTTCCAGCTCCCAGTCTTCCACGACGGTGAGCCGCTGTTCAGTAAGTTTGGCCGACAATGCAGAACGCAGCGCCCCCAGCAGCATTTTCTTAGGCAGCGCGTAGCTGTAATCCCGCGGGCGTGGTCCGTGAACCGTGCCGCCATGGCGCCAGAGTGGCGAGCGGATGGAGCCGACGCGCGCGCGCCCGGTGCCCTTCTGCTTCCATAGCTTGCGGCCCGCGCCACTGACTTCGCTCTTGTCCTTAGTCTTGTGCGTACCTCTGCGCAGCCCGCGCAGATACCAGCGCGAGGCTTCATGCAAAAGGTATTGATTCACCTTGACGCCAAACACGGCGTCGAGGAGATCGAGCTGGCCGACCTTGTTGCCCTTTAAATTGACTACGTCAACCACCGGCATAATTCGTTTCCTTACTTAACTTTTTTGTTGGTGTTAACCAACGCTTTGCGAACCTTGTGAATAAAAATGTATGTTCCCGCCGGTCCAGGCACTGAGCCCCTTACCAGCAACAGATTTTCGTCGTTATCGACCTTGACGACTTTCAAATTCTTGGCGGTCACGCGCTCGTGCCCCATGTGACCCGGGAAATGCTGGTTCTTCCACACGCGCGATGGGAACGAACTGCCGCCGATGCCTCCCGGAGCGCGATGAAACATCGAACCGTGGGTAGCGTCGCCGCCGCGATAGTGCCAGCGCTTTACGCCGCCCGCGAAGCCTTTGCCTTTGCTGATCCCGCTGACGTCCACCAGCTCGCCGGCCTTGAAGTTTTCGACCAGCACGCGGTCACCAACTTTGGTTTCGTCCTTCGATTCCTCGATGCGAACCTCGCGGAGGACTTTCATGGGCGCCGCGCCGGCTTTCTTGAAATGCCCGGTCATGGCCTTGTTGACGCGCTGCGGCTTAACGAATTCCACCAGGCCCAGTTGCGCGGCTTCGTAGCCATCATTCGCGGCCGTGCGGCGTTGCACCACCACGCACGGTCCGGCTTGCAAAACCGTGCACCCAACCAATGTGCCGTCATCCTGGAAGACTTGCGTCATTCCCAGCTTGATTCCGATAATCCCGTTGACTGCCATGCCTTCTCTCTCTTCTCTCAAAAAAACGTTTATTAAAAACCGTTACTTCGCGGTATGTCCAAAAGCCTTGATTTCCACATCCACGCCCGGCGGAAGATCGAGCTTCATCAACGCATCCACCGTGTCCGGCGTGGGCTCGAGAATATCGATCAAGCGTTTGTGCGTGCGCATTTCGAATTGTTCACGCGATTTCTTGTCCACGTGCGGCGACCGCAACACCGTCCAACGATTGATGGTGGTGGGCAAAGGAATCGGCCCTGCCACATCCGCGCCGGTACGCTTCGCGGTGTCCACGATTTCCTTAGTGGATTGGTCGAGAATTCTGTGATCGTACGCCTTCAGACGTATACGGATTTTGTCGCCTTGTCTCATAAATTATTCGATGATCTCCGTGACCGCGCCTGCGCCCACGGTGTGGCCGCCTTCGCGAATGGCGAAGCGCAAACCCTTTTCGAGAGCTACCGGGGTGATGAGTGTGACTTCGCAGCTGACGTTGTCGCCGGGCATCACCATCTC
>DATHGV010000047.1:0-2406 GCA_035490135.1 Candidatus Methylomirabilota bacterium | reverse complement strand
TCCAGTCCGCCACGAGTTTCCGAACTCCGGAGACCATCCGTTTCGGTGTCAGCGCCGGCCCGGAATCAAACTCTCGATGAGCGTCCTGGCCCGTAGCCAGAACCTTGACGTGAGTTCCACCGATATCAATAACCAGCACGTTCATGATGAGTTCGCCAGTCCGCATTTGCTATTATCATTCATATTTTTGATCGCTGGATCGATTCAGTCAGCCACATGACGGGTATCGTTCCACAACCGGATCACCGGCTGGGATAGGCTGTGTTCGTAGCCGAGCACACTTACGCTTGCTGTGTTCAACATGAAAAATCTCCCAGCAGCGGGTTCGAGCCCAAGCCAGCGCGCAGCGAGCACTCGCAGAATATGCCCACTCGAAAAAATCAGCACATCGCCCTTGATTGCGCGCACCCGACTCACAATATGATCGGCCCGCGCGCCAACATCATCCGGCAATTCTCCACCAGGACAGCCATCGCGGAACAATTGCCAGTCGGGACGCTCCTTATGGATCTCCACCGTTCGGCGACCTTCGTAATCCCCGTAGTTCCATTCGACCAGATCGCGATCGACTTCGGCTGCGGCTCCAAAGCCAGCCAGTTCGCAGGTCTGAGCAGCGCGCTGCAGGGGACTCGTAAGGACCTTCGCAAAGGTCAATCCGACCAACCGTTCGCCGAGACGGCGGGCGTTTTGTTCGCCACGCTCAGTCAGCGGCAGATCGGTAAGTCCCGTATGCTGCCCGGTGAGGCTCCAGGCGGTTTCGCCGTGCCGAGCCAGATAAATTGCCGGAAGGACCATCGGTTTCATTGAACGCTCACCTGCCAGTTTTGGCCCTCCCATCGTTGATCGCGTTTCCAAAAAAATGTAAATGCCAGCACCGAACCGCTGGGCCATTCTGCAGTCGGAAAATCTGCAAACCAAAGATTCAGCTCTTCCTGGTGAGCCGTGTCCAATTCGTTCCTCCGCCCCCAGTCGTCGGTTGACCAGACAATGCTGGCTTCCGCGGCAAGAATGATCCGCAAAATTCTTCCGTGCGATACACTCCGTAGAGGATGGCGCAGACTCCAAATCTCGTAATGGCTTTGCACCGGATCTAACACGTACCGTTGGAACGCCGGCTCGACGCGGGCGAAGCAAACACCATCATGCCGGCTGCGCACAAGGGAAACGTATTCGGAGTGCGACCAGCAAAGCGGCATTGCCGCGCCGGTGGGACAACCGCGTTTCATGTGGGCGCCAGGCAAATCAGGTCCGTCCCATAATTGTTCGGTAATCATCCCACCCTGGTTCGCGAAATCTTCTATCGCCGTGATAAACGGCTTTGGATCGCGCCCCGCAGCCAGCTCGTAATGGCCGCGTTCTCCGGTCAAAATCGGCCAGCACCGGCCCACGCCCGTTCCGTCGAAGGCGCTGCCGTCGTCCTTTTGGCCGTAGCCATCGTGATTGTAGCGACGCCAGCCGGGGCCTTGCGGCAGATCATATTTGAGCACCCGATCGATCACTTCGATCGAGTCGCGCATGAGCGGATCGTTCGCGTCGCGAATACCGAATCGCACCAGAAGAAGAAAATCCCCGCCCACGATATTGCGCGCAGGATGCAGGCCGCCGCCGTTGGCGATCTGAATCATCGCAGTGTTGGGATCAGCGTGCGGATCAGGCGCGTTAGGATCGGTTGGAGTGATGCGGATGTAATGACGAGGAAAACCCTCGACCAACTCCCCATGCGTTGTGACCGTCCATTCTTCGACGTGCGCTGCCAACCAATCGGCGTAGGCGAAAATAAAATCTGCAACATCCATTTTGCCGAATTCCTTGGCCCATTCCGCGGCGCATGCGAGAGCAGCAATCACAGTGGCGAGAGTCGAGGGCGAATAACCGGCGTTTTCTTCCCAGCGGTCCTGAGTTGTGACTGGGCCTTGCAGGATCAGGCGTGCCGCGGCACGAACGATCATTGCGCGGGGATTAAACAAACCGAGCGCCTCGTGTTTGTGCAATCGCCACGCCAGAAGTATCGGGAACGCAACCTGGTCAAGTTGAAGTCCCGACCAATAAGCGCTGCCGTCGATCCAGCTGTTTTGCGGAAAACTGCCGTCGGGCCGCTGAATGGCAGCCAGCCAGATTAAAGCGCGCAACGGCGTGCTTGTCTGCCCCGTGGCAAGGAGCGCGCTTGCACTCTGCACGAGATCACGGGTCCAAACGAGATGGTAACCACCCAGATCAGTATCGCCCTTCGTCTCGCCCCAGGGGATGCTCATAGAAGCAACGATTGCGCCTTGAAAAACTTTGTCTTCATGTGCCAGCAGCACACAACGGCTTAGCCGATACATCCCGCCGCCGTCGGATGTGTCGGTGCTGAAGTCGAATTCCGGATTCACCACCGCCCGTTGCCATTGACGGACATACCCCTGT
>DATHGV010000046.1:0-3148 GCA_035490135.1 Candidatus Methylomirabilota bacterium | reverse complement strand
GCCGGCTTATTCTGCCAGAGGCGCTGGTGTTGATTTTTGCCGGAGTTATTCTCTGGGACCTTTTTCACAAGGGCGAGGGCGAGGGCCGGATCCAGATTGGATTCTGGATTCTAGCTTTAACGCCGATCCTGTTCCTCCTAGGTCGTGCCTGGAAATTATCGGGTTACCAAAAAGTTGTGTCCGCGGCGGTATTCGTTTCGGCGGCGGCTGTGGTTATTCCAGTAAGAGGATTTTCAGTTTCGCGGTCCGATTTCAACAAGCCGATGAATTTGCTTAGTCACAAAGTTATCCAGAGCTTCGCGGATAGAATCGACACCTCCGGTTACCGGGTAGATTTCCGCGACACAGCGTTTTCGAATCGGCTTTGGGCGATGAACGCGAGTTATTATGGGGTAAAAAGCTTTTACAATCAGCTAACTCCACAGCCGTATGATCAATTTCGTTTCAGCAATCTAACGAATATTCCGCATCTCCGTGCGATGATGGGAGCTCGCTACGTGTTATGCGGTCTCAGTAATTCGCCAATTGACGGGGACGCAAAGGAAATACTCGAAACTGACGGTTACCGGCTGTACGAAAATCTCAAGCCGATGGGGCGAATCAGTCTGGTGCATCGGGTTGCAGGTTCCGTCAGCACCGAAGGCGAATTCATAAATACTATCGGTAAAGGTTTTGATTACTTTTCCGAAGCGTACGTAACCCCTCACGACTTCGAGTCGACTCAATACCTCCTGGGTAGCGCCCAGATGTTGCCACATCCTCGGGACCGTATCACAAAGATCGTCGATCAAGCGAATCGCAGTTATTCGGCGGTTGAGTCTGATTCGGCGTCGCTCCTGATCTTGAATGAATGGTTTACGCCGGCTTGGAAGGTGCGGGTGAACGGCAAAAATCAACCAGCGCTGCGTGTAAACCAGTGGCAAACTGGCGTGCTCCTAGATGCTGGAAAAAATCGTGTCGAATTCGAGTACCGTCCTACACTGTTTCGGGTTCTGATGGCATTGCATCGGGTCACGATGGTGTTGCTCCTGATCTTTGTGATTTTCGCGGTTAGCAGGAAGAGCTGGTGGTTTGCGAGCCATTTCGCGACGATCGCATGATTCTTCTTCAACTTCGGGTCACATGAAGGGCGCGGAGACAGAGCGGGCGTATCGACGCACGATGCTCGACGCGATTTGCGTGGCGGTTCTCATCGCCTACTTCCTCCATTTTGCTTTTCCGGCGCTACGCGGGGGTTTTGGTGAGGACGAGATGATGAACATGGGGATCTACTGGCGTGCCGGAGCGCTCAAATCGCTTTTGGCAAACGTACTCTTTTGGACGACATTTTATCGTCCGGGAGGCGCTCTTTACTATCTGCCTCTTTATCACTTTTTTGCCCTAGATCCTCGACCTTATCGAATCGTCCAGATCAGCATTCTCGCTGTGTCAATTCCGATGATCTATTACTTGAGCCGGCGTCTCGGCTCCTCGCGCGCGGTCGCATTTCTCGCTGTTCTTGTTCTCTGTTACCATCCTCAACTTGCCAACCTCGTGTTTGTTGGGTCGTTCATTTACGACGTATTATGTGGGTTCTTTTACTTCGCGGCATTGACCTACTATGTGCACATCCGCGAGAGAGAAGCCCGTCTGGGTCCCCTGCAACTGCTGGGATTTCTAGCTTTATATGTTTGTGCGCTGAACTGTAAGGAGATGGCCGTTACACTTCCGGTGATCGTTTTGGCTTATGAGCTTCTAAAATGCCCTCGTTGGGGCGACTGGAAAGCGTTCGTTCGCTGGACCAGGTCCGTTGCGGCACCGTCTTTGATTGCAGGATTGCTTACCGCTATTTATATCTGGGGCAAGACCCACAGCAGCGGCTCTCTGATAAGATATGATTCTTATCGGCCCAAAATTTCATGGCATCATTTCATGACCTCCAACGCCAGCTTCGTTGGTGAATTATTATATTCCCACCAGGCGGTCACTCCCAAAATGCTCCTGGCCTCGTGGGCGGTTGTTTTCATTTATGCCTTCCTTCGCCGGGATCGCACGCTGCAGCTTATGGCGTTCTGGATAGTGATAGTGCCTCTACCCATCGCGTTTATTCTCCCGATTCGCGGTGGCGCATCTCTTTATCTTCTCTTGTTCGGATGGGCAGTGATCTTTGCTAAGGTCGCATTTGATTTAATCACGCTAATTTCCAGATTTTTGATATTGGTTGGCCAGGCTGTCGCAGTGGGCGCGCCAAGCGGTGCAATCATGCAGGGCACGACTGCCGGCCGTGCTCGCAGCGCGGCAATCGGAACGGACGCCGGCGCCGCACCGAGTAAAATGTCTTCTCGGATTTTCCGAGTCGTCGCAACGCTTTTGGTGGCGTGTGCTCTCGCAATTTTTACTCAATGGGAAAATCAGCGTTTCGGTACGGTGCGGGCTTTGCTTAACGGAGGGCAAAAGGTATCTCATGTTATCGAAGCGTTGAAATCGCTAAATCTTCAGCCAGCGCCTGGAAGCACAGTTCTCCTGAGGGCGAAGGAAAACCCATTCGAAAACAAATGGCATGCTCTTTTCATCGCTTCTCTGGTCTGGAATGATCGTTCCCTCCAAATTTGGCTGGAAGGCGTAAACCAAATCACGCCGCAGCAAATGGCGAAGGTCGATTACATCGTTTCACTCAATGAATTGCAAGCGAAGGTCATCCGTTCGCCCGAGATTCCACAATCCGACTAAAAGCCGGCTGCTGACTTTAAGAAGTTGTCGCTCCGTCATTGGTGCGTGCTCAAGATGATCTTTGCAAATTCGCAGACTACCCGATGAGTAATCGATTGTGGCAATGGATGGCCATGCGTTGGCGGCTTATTGTTGTCGGCGCACTGTTGGCTGTGTTGCTGCTGATACACATCACTAGTCTGCGCCACAAGGAGCTTACTACCGACGAGCCTCTCCATTACCAGTACGGCTATCGCGTGTTGCATGGCACGCCGCGACGGACAGGCGCGATCGATAGTAGCACTATGCCGTTTTCAGGTGTGCATGCCATGACGAGCGGAACTCTGGCTGTAATTGCCCGGACGGCCGGGATTCCGGCAGACATGTCGCCGAACGGTCAGGTAAAGCGGGGCCGGTACGCTACCGTTGCTCTTTCGCTATTGCTGGCGTTGTATGTGTT
>DATHGV010000045.1:0-12705 GCA_035490135.1 Candidatus Methylomirabilota bacterium | reverse complement strand
TTGATCCTGACCGGTGTCGCTCGTTTTCTGATTGAATTTATCCGCATCAATCCGCGTTCGTTTTTCGGCCTATCGAACGCGCAGGCTGCAAGCCTCGCTTCCATCCTGGCCGGCGCGGTGTTGCTTTGGCGTATTAAAAGCCAATTCTACGCGCTGAAGAAAGAGCATCGCATTGTTGAACACATTGCTACGCACGGCGACATCCTCCAGCCCGAGTATTCGCGGCCTACGCCCGAATGTCCTCATCCCGAGCGCTGGCACATGTACGATTCCATGAGCGCTGAAGTGGAAGTTCTCGATTTTCTGTGCCAACTGGTAAAAACCGTAAAGCCCGAACTGATCGTGGAGACCGGCACTTTTTCCGGTTTGAGCACGCTGCGACTTGCCGAAGGCTTGCAAGCAAATGGTGTGGGCCGGGTAATTACCTGCGAATTTGACCCAAAAGTTTTTGCCGCCGCAAAACAAAGATTTGACTCTTCAGGACTCGGTCAATGGATCGACGCGCGAAACGTCTCCAGCCTGGAGATGAACGTGGACGGCACTATCGACATGCTCTTCTGCGATAGCGATGCTCCACTGCGCGAGCAGGAAGTGCGGCGATTTCTGCCGCAGATGAATCCGTGGGGATTGATTCTGATGCATGATGCCAATTCGGCGATGAAAATCGTGCGCGAATCGGCGCTGCGACTTGAAGCGGAAGGCTTGATCACCGCGCTGTTGCTGCCGACCCCGCGTGGCCTGGTTCTGGCGCAAAAGAAAAGATAGCGTTTTAGCGAAGCTGGCTTTTAGGGAAGCCATCGCAGGAATAGCTTTCAATCCTTACAGCATCTGGCGCAAAACGTATTGCAGGATGCCCCCGTGGCGGTAATACGAAACTTCTTCCGGCGTATCAGCCCGAGCGATAGCGGAAAAAGTTTTTTCTTTTCCGCCTGCTAGTTTCGCTTTTACCGAGATAAGTTTTTTCGGTGACAACGAAGAAATGCCTTCAACCTCAAATACTTCGTGGCCGGTCAGCCCCAACGATTCCTGAGTTTCCCCCGCCTGATATTCCAGCGGCAGCACTCCCATCCCAATTAAATTGCTGCGATGGATGCGCTCGTAGCTTTCTGCAATTACCGCGCGCACTCCGAGCAAGCGCGTCCCTTTCGCGGCCCAATCGCGCGACGACCCCGAACCATATTCTTTGCCCGCCAGCACCACCAACGGCACACCCGCTTCGCGATATCGCACTGCAGCGTCGTAAATAGACATTTTTTCCGCATTTTCTGAGCCGCTGGTCGCGCCGTCCAAATAAAGCGTCCAGCCGCCTTCCGTCCCGGGAGCGAGCTGATTGCGCAGCCGAATATTCGCAAACGTGCCGCGCATCATCACTTCGTGATTGCCGCGCCGCGCACCGTAGGAGTTGAATTTGTGCGGCTTGACCCCGTGAGCGATCAAATATTTTCCGGCGGGACTGTCGACGGGAATGGAGCCCGCTGGGGAAATGTGATCGGTGGTCACGCTGTCGCCAAGAATCGCCAACACCCGCGCGCCGTGCACGTCGGCCAGCGCCGGCGCCTCCTTGGGCATGTTGTCGAAATACGGCGGCATCTTGATGTACGTCGATTTGGGATCCCATTGATAAATGTCGCCAGCGGGCACCGGCATGGATTTCCAATGCGCGTCGCCTTCAAAAACCTGCGCATATTGCTTGCTGTACATTTCCGAAGTGACCGCTTCGCGAACAGTTTTTTCTATTTCCTGTGGAGTGGGCCAGATGTCACGCAAATAAACCGGTTTGCCCTTCGCGTCGGAGCCCAGCGATTCAGTAGTCAGATCCACATCCATGCGCCCGGCCAGCGCATAAGCGACCACCAGAGGCGGTGACGCCAGATAATTCGCGCGCACCAGCGGATGAATGCGTCCTTCGAAATTGCGATTTCCGCTGAGCACCGCAACAGCCACCATGTTGTTGTCTTTGATGGCCGCGCCAATGGCATCGGGCAGCGGTCCACTGTTGCCGATACAAGTCGTGCAGCCGTAGCCCACCAGATGAAATTTCAGTTTTTCAAGATAAGGTGTGAGTCCCGCGGCTTGCAGATAATCCGTTACAACTTTCGATCCCGGCGCCAGGCTGGTTTTTACCCAGGGCTTCACGCTCAATCCGTGTTCCACTGCTTTTTTTGCAAGCAGCGCCGCGCCCAGCATTAATGACGGGTTGGAAGTGTTGGTGCAACTGGTGATCGCGGCAATCACTACCGCGCCGCTGGAAAGATCGAACGAATCGCCATTATTTTTGACCGCTGCATGAATTGCCGGTACGCCTTCGACAACTTTTGCAAAGGAATTTTTCGCATTGCGCAGCGCCACGCGATCTTGAGGCCGCTTCGGACCAGCTACGGTGGACTCCACGGTCCCGAGATCAAGCTCCAGCGTGCCGTTGAAATCCGGAGCCGGGGTGCCATCGGTTCGGAAAAGCATCTGCTCTTTGCAGTACGCTTCGACGAGCGCGATCTGCTCGGCAGGTCGCGCCGTGAACCGCAGATAATCCAGTGTCTCCGCATCGACGGGAAAGAACCCCATGGTCGCGCCGTATTCAGGCGCCATGTTGGCGATGGTTGCGCGATCCGGGATGCTCAAGGTGGAAAGTCCCGAGCCGTAAAACTCCACAAATTTTCCAACTACGCCGTGCTTGCGCAACATTTCCGTTACCGTCAGCACCAGATCGGTAGCGGTCGCGCCTTCATTTAATTTGCCGTGCAAGCGAAATCCCACAACTTCGGGAACGAGCATGGAGGACGGCTGCCCTAACATTGCCGCTTCCGCTTCAATGCCGCCCACGCCCCATCCAAAAACGCCCAGCGCGTTAATCATGGTGGTATGCGAATCGGTTCCTACTACCGAATCGGGATACGCCTCAACTCTGTTGCCCGACGGCATGGCGCAAACCACGCGCGCAAGATATTCCAGATTTACTTGGTGGCAAATCCCAGTATCCGGCGGCACTACCTTGAAATTATGAAATGCGGTTTGGCCCCAGCGTAGAAATGCATATCGCTCCACGTTGCGCTGAAATTCCAACTCCGCGTTGAGCCCGAAAGCATTCACGCTGCCAAAACTATCGACCTGCACCGAATGGTCGATGACCAATTCTGCAGGGAACAGCGGATTGATGCGCTTGGGATTTCCGCCCATGCGCTGCACCGCTTCGCGCATGGTGGCCAAGTCGACGATGGCGGGCACGCCGGTAAAATCCTGCAACAGTACGCGCGCGGGCGTGAAAGCGATTTCTTTTTCGGGAGTTCCGGGCCGCCAGTTGGCCAGCGATTTGATGTCCGCGGCGTGAACGAATCTGTTGTCTTCGCAGCGCAAGAGATTTTCGAGCAGAATACGCAAAGAAAAGGGAAGTTTGCTCAGATCCGCGACCCGATTTTTCTCGAGCGCTTCCAGCCGATGTATTTCGAAACTCTGCGCCCCAACGCGCAGCGTGTCACGCGTGCCAAACGAATTTCCTGCGGAGATGGCCATCCTTCGGTCCTTTCAACCGTTGCCCAGCCCTCCATGATAACCGAAATCGAATTACGGCGCGGGCGGCTATACTGGTAGTGGCGTGAGCACCACTTTGAAAATCGTCTTAATTTCCACTTATGAGCTGGGACGCCAGCCTTTTGGCTTGGCTTCCCCTGCGGCGTGGCTGCGCAAACGCGGCCACAGTGTTGTATGCATGGACTTGGCGCGGCAAGCGTTGCATGAACCTGCAATTAAAGAAGCCGATTTAATCGCCATTTATCTGCCTATGCACACCGCGACCCGATTGGCGGCACAAATTCTCCCCGCGTTACGCGCGCATAATCCCAATGCACATTTTTGCTGTTATGGCCTCTATGCCCCCATGAATGAGGCGTACTTGCGAAGCCTGGGCGTGGCAACAATTTTGGGCGGAGAGTTTGAAAATGGTTTGGTTCACTTGGCGGAGCGCTTGTCGCAGTCAAACGTGTCCAACGAGTCGAACGGCAATGGAGTTCATCGATCAGCACCGCAAGAAGAATCTTTAATCTCGCTGGAACGCCTGAAATTTGAAGTCCCGGATCGCTCCGGCATGCCTGCATTGCAGAAGTACGCGCATCTTGTTATTCCCGGCGATGGTTACCGCATCGTGGGCTCGACGGAAGCTAGCCGGGGATGCAAGCATATATGCCGCCACTGCCCGATCGTGCCGGTATACAACGGCGTTTTCCGGATCGTGCCGCGAGAAATTGTGCTTGAGGACGTCCGCCGTCAGGTAGCCGCGGGTGCGCAACATATTTCGTTCGGCGACCCGGACTTTTTTAATGGCATAGGTCACGCCATTCCGTTAGTCGAACAATTTCATCACGAATTTCCCAACGTGACCTATGACGTCACCATAAAAATCGAGCACCTGAGAAAGTACGAAGAGCATTCGCCTAAATTGAAAGAAACTGGTTGTCTGTTTGTGATTTCGGCCGTGGAGTCGGTTAACGATATATTCCTCGCCGCGCTGGAAAAGGGCCACACCAGCGCCGATTTCCTGCATGTCGCCGCCAGTTTCCGCGAATTGGGCCTTACCTTGCATCCCACTTTCGTTCCTTTTTCCCCGTGGACCACCGTCGAAAATTATCTGGACCTGTTGCGCGTCCTGTATGAAGAGCAGCTTATGGAAAATGTGGCTCCCATTCAGCTGGGCATTCGCCTGTTGATTCCCGCGGGCTCGCGCATGCTGGAACTCGAAGAAATCAGCCGAGCTATTGGGCCTTTCGATCCGCAGTCGCTGGTGTATCCATGGCGACACTCCGATTCCCGCGTGGACGCATTGAGTGACGCAGTGCAAGAAATTGCCGCCGCGGCCGACCGCGAAAAGGTCTCTCGCGCGACCGCCTTTGAACGCATTTGGATCGCTGCGCATCGCGCCGCCGGAATCGCGCCGCCAGCGCTTCCACGCACTGAAACGGCGCAGGCCGTTCCATTCCTCAGCGAGCCCTGGTATTGCTGCGCGGAACCGACAACCGATCAGCTGATTTCCATTGGACGCCCGAAATCCGTAGTCAGCAATCCGACTATGTCCGCAGACAGTTTTGTTTGAAGCCGAAATAGTTCATCTACAATGAACGCTCCATCCAAACAACATCCATCCAAACGACGATTGCTTCTGTTCACCAATAAACTGGGGTACCAGACGCGCAGCTTCGAAGAAGCGGCTCAAAAACACGTCACCGAAATCATCTACGTTACCGATCGCTGTCACCAGCTGGAAGATCCGTGGGGCGATCGAGCCATCGCCGTGCACTTTGAATCCGCTCAGTCCGCGGCAGCCAGCGTGGTTGCAGCGTTAAACGGCAAAAGCGTCGATGGAATACTAGTCTTGGGAGATTCACCTTCCGTCGCTGCGGCGTACACTGCTCGCGAGCTGGGAATTTCTTACAATCATCCAGCTTCGGTGGAAGCCTGCCGCTCAAAATTACGTATGCGCGCAGTGTTTCAGCAAGCCGGCTTGAACACGCCATGGTTTCGCGTCATGAATCTTGAGCCTTTGCCCGAGCCCGCCCTGCTGGGGATTTCGTATCCGTGTGTTTTGAAGCCCCTCTCCCTTTCCGCCAGTCGCGGCGTGATACGCGCGAACAATCGAGACGAATTTGTTACCGCGGCACAACGCATTCGCACCCTTCTTGAATCGCCCGAAATCCGCGCCACTCGTGAAGCCCATCTCGATCAGATTCTCGTCGAGGGTTACATTCCGGGCAGGGAAGTCGCCGTCGAAGGCCTGTTGACGGACGGAGCTTTTAAGGTTCTGGCGATGTTCGACAAGCCCGACCCGCTCGAAGGCCCGTACTTCGAAGAAACAATTTATGTGACGCCATCCAGCCTCACGGAATCGCAGCAACTCGCAATTCAAAAATGTGCCCAGGACTCCGCGCGCGCCATCGGCCTGTCGCGCGGCCCCGTACATGCCGAATTTCGTATCCATGGCGACGGAGCGGCGGGCGCAGAAGTCTGGCCGCTGGAAATCGCAGCCAGGCCCATCGGGGGTTTGTGCGCTCGGGCCCTGCGCTTCGTTGAAAATAAAACTCAAAGAGTCGAGAACAAAAACGCGCATGAACCAGCAAGCATAGGACTGGAAGAACTGCTGCTGCTCCACAGTTTAGACTTGCCGGTCAGCACTTTGATGCGCGAAGAAATCGCCTCAGGTGTGATGATGATTCCGGTACCCAGCAGCGGAATACTAGAGAGCGTGCAGGGAGAAGAAGCCGCGCGCGCGACTTCCGGGATCACCGAAGTACTGATTACTGCACGCCTGCATGATTACATCGAGGCATGGCCGGAGGGCGCCAGCTATCTGGGATTTTTGTTCGCGGCTGCGAAGACGCCGCGCGAAGTTGAGCAAGCGCTAAGAGCCGCGCATGAGAAATTACACTTCACGATGACCACAAGACTGCCCGTACAGCACCCGGCACAACATGCCAGCGGCAAATCGGCTCGCTAATCGCCACGAACCACAAATTATCCTTTAGCTTTTGGCGGCACGTATCCTTCAGGCAACTTCGAACCTTCTCCGAAGAAAAATTGCTCCATCTGCTCTTCCATGATTTTCTGGGAGTTGGGATCCAGCGGATTGAGCCGGTATTCGTTCATCACCATCTTGGAATGTTCCAGCCATAGCTTCCACGCGTCCTTCGATACACTTTCGTACACCCGTTTTCCAAGCTCGCCTTTCCACGGCACTCGATCGAGTCCGGGCAAATCTTTATTGAACTTCACGCAATGCACGATGCGCGTTCCTGGTTGGACCGTCTGGTCGGCGGGAGGCGTCGAGCCGCCATTGTCACTGGCCATAAATTTGATTCTCCTGAAAAAGCTGCTTTTTGACCTTACTGCAAGTTGCAGGAAATTCCTAGTCGCCATGCGGTCATTACTGCGGACGGCGCGCGCCAGAAATGGTCAACCCTGGCCCCGTCATTTTCGACGAGATTCGCCAATTTGGGGAAAACAGTTTGAAGCAACTCGCGGATGTTGCTATACAAGCAGTGGCGCAAATTCGAAGATTCACAGAAGAAATGCAGGCTTGATCGTTTCAGCCCCTAATCTCCAAAGTTTGGAGGATCGCCTTCTTGGTCGACATTACCACTATGTTCTGGGACATTGGCGGGGTCATCCTCACCAATGGCTGGGGACGGTCTTCGCGGCTGGAAGCCGCAAAACTGTTCAACCTGGACTGGGAAGAATTTGTCGACCGTCACGATCTGTGCTTCCCGGCCTGGGACGCCGGCCTCATCACCCTCGACGCATATCTAGACCGCACCCTCTTTTACCGGCCGCGGCCCTTCACCCGCGAGGAATTTACCGCTTTTATGTTTGCGCAATCGAAAGAATTTTCAGAAACGCGCGCTATTCTCGACGAAGTGACGCAGTCGAAGAAATATTTTATTGGCTCGATAAACAACGAGCCCCTGGAGCTTAATCAGTACCGGATCGACGTTTTTGATCTGCGCCGGAACTTCGATGTTTTTTTCAGCTCCTGCTACGTGCGCTCGCGAAAGCCGGAGGAAACCATCTTCCGTATCGCTCTGGAAGTTTCGCAACGCCCCCCAGAAAAATGTATTTTTATCGATGACCGGGCTCTGAACCTGGAAGCGCCCCGGCGGCTGGGCATGCAGGTTATTCACTACCACGATGCCCGCGATTTGCGTTCTGAACTGCGAAAACACCGTGTTGAGGTATAGTCTCCAGAAGCTTAAATCGGTTAAATGCGGCCTTTTTTTGATGGAAAGGGAACCCTGATGGCGGACCATACTAATCCTTCCGGCGGCTACAACGGCACCGCCGAACCCGTTACCGTAGTTCTTTTTGGGGCTTCCGGCGATCTCGCGAAACGCAAAGTGATTCCCGCCATGTATGACCTGGCTATTCACAATTCCCTGGGACCGCGCTACACCATCGTAGGCTTCGCCCGAACTTCGATGAGCGACGAAAGTTTTCGGTCTGCCTTGGGTGAAGCGGCTAAAAGCATTTCGGACGTCGGCCCCATCGACCCTAAACAATGGGATGAATTCGCAGGCAACCTGCATTACAGCCAGGGCGATTATGACGATCCGGAATCCTACGCGCGCCTGGCTAAATGTCTGGAGGATTTGGAAGCAGCAAAAAACCTTGGCGGCAACCGCTTGTTTTATTTGTCCACGCCGCCAGAAGTTTATCCCCACATCGTCGACCAGTTGGGTAAAGCAGGACTAGCGCGACCAAAATCACCCGATGCGTGGGTAAGAATTATCATTGAAAAACCATTTGGACGGGACCTGGCGTCCGCAAAAGAGTTGAATAAAACCGTTCTGAATGTTTTCGAAGAGAAACAGGTCTACCGCATCGATCATTACCTCGGAAAAGATACCGTGCAGAACTTGCTGGTGCTGCGCTTTGGCAACGGCATTTTTGAGCCGCTATGGAACCGGAATTATGTAGATCACGTGCAGATCACCGCTGCGGAAACGCTGGGCGTGGAGCGCCGTGGCGGCTTCTATGAAACCACTGGGGCCTTGCGCGACATGATTCAGAGTCACGTACTGCAGCTTACCTCGCTCGTGGCCGTCGAACCGCCCGCCTCTTTCGATGCCACCTCGGTACGCAACGAAAAACTCAAAGTGTTGCAGTCCATTCGCCCTTTTAACCTGGAGATGGTTGCACAGGCGGTCGTGCGCGGCCAATACGCGCCCGGCCAGGTTGCCGGCAAGCCCGTTCCGGGATATCGCCAGGAGCCGGGCGTAAGTCCGACTTCGCGCACCGAAACTTTTGTGGCCGCCAAGTTATTGGTCGACAATTGGCGTTGGGCCGGCGTGCCATTTTATTTGCGTACCGGAAAACGTCTCGCAAAACGCAGCACCGAAATCGTCATTGAATTTAGACGCGCGCCGCATATGGTCTTCCGCGAACGCGATCTGGAACCGAATCGCTTGATCCTGAATATACAGCCCGATGAAGGAGTCTCGATTTCCTTCGTAGCCAAGCGCCCCGGAACCGAAATGAGCATCGGCAATGTGAACATGAATTTCAAATACAAAGAAGGTTTCGGCGAAGCTCCTCGCAGCGCCTATGCCACGCTCGTAAATGATTGCGTGCGCGGTGACGCCACACTGTTCGATCGCGGCGATAACGTGGAGGCCGCCTGGGCGTTGATTGATCCGATTCTGGACGTCTGGACCGCGGCAAAAAGCGCTGGCGTCCCGCAATATCCTGCCGGAAGCTGGGGCCCGCATGAGTCCGACGTTCTTCTCGAGCGCGACGGCAGGCATTGGCACCACCCGTCGTAAAAATGTCGGTAACATTTCTCTAAGATTTAGGGGGAGCTGGTGATCCTTGCTGGGGATGTCGGCGGTACGAAGTGTAATCTCGCGCTGTTCGCGGAAAAAGACGGCAAGCTCACTTTTGTCTTCAAACAAAGGTTTGCAAGCAAGGAATTTGCGCAATTTAGCCGCATCGTGAAGGAATTCTCGCGTCAGGCCGCGCCCTATCTCGCGGGCGAGCGTATCGAGGCAGCCGGCTTCGGCGTGGCCGGGCCGGTAATTAAAAATCGCGTTCGTGCCACAAATCTTCCGTGGGTGGTGGATACGGAAAATCTTGTCGACGAGCTGAAGGTAAAACAAGTTGTCGTCCTGAACGATCTGGGCGCGACGGGCCACAGTATCGAACATCTCCCTGCTGAAGATTTCTGCGTTCTCAATACCGGCAAGCTCGAACCTGGCGGCACCAAAGCTCTGCTCGCGGCCGGGACTGGCCTCGGGCAGGCAATTTTGGTGTGGAATGACCTTGAAAATCGTTACAAGGTCGTGCCTTCCGAGGGCGGTCACTCCGATTTCGCGCCCCACACCGAATTGCAGATCGAACTTTTGCGCTTCATGCGCCGCCGCTACCCGCAGGTAAGTTGGGAATTGATTCTTTCCGGGCGCGGCTTTCGTACTTTGCATGAATTTCTTGCCCCCACTGTTCGCCATCCCACCTTTGAGGATCCCGACGCCGACCCGGCGCCGGTTATCACCCGCCAGGGATTGGATAAATCGTGCCCCGTGTGCGTGGAGACGCTGGACTTGTGGTGCGCTATTTACGGCGCGGAAGCAGGAAATTTGGCGTTGAAAGTTTTGGCCCTCGGTGGCGTGTTCGTGGCCGGCGGAATCGCCGTGAAAATACTGGAGAAAATCAGGGACGGTTCGTTTTTTCAATCATTCCAGGACAAATGGAAATTTGAACCGCTCATGAATAATATTCCTGTGTCGGTTATTCTTAACGAATCGGCTCCCCTGATTGGCGCGGCCTACGAAGCCCTTGCAGCCATCCAGAAGTAATCGTCCAGAAGTAACTCTCTGAAAGCAAAAGGTTCCGTGACATTTCTGGAAGAGCGAATCGGGCCGTGGAAACCGGTCAGTCGCGCCGCGGCCATTGGCTGGCTGGTGTTCTACATAATGTTCTTTTTGTATGCCGCGTTTAACCGTTCGGGATTTCTCTTTTTTGATTACGTCAATCTAATCATTCACGAAGGCGGCCATTTTGTCTTCAGTTGGTTTGGTTACACCATCACCATTCTGGGCGGAACCCTCGGCGAATTGCTCGTGCCACTATTGTGCGGACTCTATTTTTTCCGGCAGTGCGAGCTGACCGCTGTAGCTTTCTGTAGCTTCTGGTTCTTCGAAAACTTTCTGTACATCGGCACGTACATGGCGGACGCGCGAGCTTTGGCGTTGCCGCTGGTCGGCTCCGGCGATCACGACTGGGAAATTCTATTTGGACAGTGGAGAGTGCTGCAGTACGACCAGCGCATCGGGGGAATTACAAGAGATCTAGGTTGGCTCGGAATGCTGGCGGTCATCGCGTGGTTCGCGTGGCGCACGAAATTGACATCCCAGGAACCAACTACGTAGCAACTTCTGCTCCAGCCGCAGGGCCTCTGCGCCTCACAGTTTTTTGGTAGACTACCATCATTCGTTCGACCGCGGACCCGCTCCGCGATTAACGTAAACACTAAGGAATCCCAACATGAGCACCACTGCCGCGACACAAACTCCCGATTTGCAAAACTATATTCAAGGTGCATGGCGCCGGTCCGCCGCGAAAGAATACGTGGACGTGACTAATCCCGCGACCGCTGAAGTGTTGGCGCGCACTCCGCTATCTACTGCAGCGGACGTTGACGCCGCCGTCCAGTCGGCCGCGGATGCCTTTCCGGCATGGCGCCGTACCCCGCCTGGCGAACGCGTGCAATATCTTTTTAGGTTAAAAAATCTTCTCGAAGAACATCTCGGCGAAATCGCGCGCCTGATCACCGAAGAAAACGGCAAAACCCTTGCGGAAGCGAAGGCCGAGCTGCGCCGCGGCATTGAAAATGTGGAAGTGGCCTGCGGAATCCCCATGATGATGCAGGGCTACAACCTGGAAGACGTTACGCCCGGCGTGGACGAAACGTTGATTCGCCAACCGCTCGGCGTGGTCGCGGCTATTGTGCCATTTAATTTTCCAGCGATGATTTCTTTCTGGTTTCTGCCGTACGCCATCGCCTGCGGCAACACCTTCGTTCTGAAGCCTTCCGAACGCGTACCGCTAACCATGCGCCGCATTATCGAACTCGTTGAGGCCACCGGATTGCCGCGCGGTGTAGTGAATCTGGTGAATGGCGGCCGCGAAGTGGTTGATGCGCTGTGCGATCATCCGCAAGTGCGAGCCATCAGTTTCGTCGGATCTACGCCGGTAGCCAAACATGTTTACGCCCGCGCAGCCGCCAGCGGCAAGCGCATGCAATGCCAGGGCGGAGCAAAAAATCACGTCATCGTGTTGCCCGATGCGGACATGGAATTGGCCACGCAAATTATCGGCGACAGCGCATTCGGCTGCGCGGGTCAACGCTGTCTCGCAGTTTCCGTCGCCGTCACCATCGGCGACGCGCAGAAAACTTTTCGCGATTCCATCAGCCACGCGGCATCGTCGCTGCGAGTCGGTAATGGACTGGGCGCCGACGTTCAGATGGGACCGGTAATCAGCAAGGAAAGTAAGCAGCGCGTGGAATCGTTGATCGCGGCTGGTGTGGCCGAGGGCGCCAAGCCCATCGTTGACGGCCGCAACGCAAAAATCGCCGATGGTGAAGGCGGCAATTTCATCAAGCCCACCATCCTCGATGGCGTGCCGCTGACCAGCAAATTAACGCATACGGAAATTTTTGGCCCGGTGTTGAGCCTGGTGCACACGGATTCTATCGACGACGCCATGAAATTTCTGCACAACAGTCCCTATGGAAATCAGGCTTCGCTCTTTACCACCAGCGGCGCGGCCGCAAGAAAATTTCGCTACGAAGCCCCGGCGGGAAACATCGGCATCAATATTGGCGTGGCAGCGCCCATGGCGTATTTTCCGTTCAGCGGATGGAAAGATAGTTTCTTCGGTATTTTGCATGGCCAGGGCCGCGACGCGGTGGAGTTCTATACCGAATCGAAAATAGTCATCGAGCGTTGGTCGAGGCAGGAAACCAGAAAATTCTAATGCGGCCGAGGGCATGAACACCAAGCCGCTGCAACTCGACGTAAATGAGCAGATCGAGTGCGCGCACACCCTCGCTTCCAGGTTTTATACCGACCCCGCGATTCTCGAGATTGAAAAGACGCGTATTTTTTTACGCACCTGGCAACTAGTGGGCACTCTCAGCCACAGTTGTGGAGAAGTTGACGGCGCAAAACGCAC
>DATHGV010000044.1:0-3342 GCA_035490135.1 Candidatus Methylomirabilota bacterium | reverse complement strand
TCGGGGCAGTGATCACGTCATCGAACTGGCGAACGGTGCGGACGGGAGGTAATTTGTTTTGCACATAACGCTTGGGCATGGAAATCGCTTTCCGCCGGTAGCGGTTCATGAGGCTAATCACAAAGTGACGCTGATAAACCTGATTCTCCCAGCGTTCCAAGGCGTCAGCACAAGCCGCGAGGTCCACCGCCGGGCAAACCACGCAAACACCGCGTAGAGCCTGCGGAGACGAATCCCCGTATTCGCTGGCCATTTTGAGCACCAGGTTGCCGCCCATCGAATATCCGACGAAGAAAATCTGTTTGAAGCCGTCATTATTGGCGAGCTCTTCGAAAACGGCGCGATAATCCGAACTCATTCCGGAATTGTACAGGGTCGGGGTCAGCGATTCCGTGCCGCCACAAGTGCGTTGATTCATGCGAATGGCGTGGTAGCCGCGCTTGAATGCGGCTTCGGCAATCCCGCGGGAGTAATCGGAATTACTTGAACCTTCCAGTCCGTGGACGATTACGATCACCGGAGCGTCCGACCGTTTGCCCGGTTGCCAGTGGCAGTGCGCCAGCAAACGAGATTCGGGATCAACCTGGAATAAGCGATCCTCCGGCAGCGGCAGGGAAAAAGTTCTTGGCCAAAACACGGGAGCCACAGTCATCATATGCGCGCCGCGAAGCACGGGATGAGGCTCGAAATCTTCGATACGTAGGGGCATACGCGGATACCCGCGATATCCTACCTACAGTAACACGAATGGTAGAGCGCGACTTTTCGACAAGAGGCAATGGCACGTTAACGTCGAGCTGGGTCAACTTGACCCCAACTAGGCGTGCCCCTACAATGAAATATCCACGGTGAACAATTTCTTCGATTTGATGAATCAGTTTGAAGCCCAGCAGAAGCTTGCTGGGCCGCTTTGTTTTAGCACCTGTTTTTTCGTAGCACGCTGATTTTTGTTCGTAAAATCTCCTCTGTGAGGCTTGTGAATGCAGGATGGACCGATAGCTGAGGGTCTTACTTTCGATGACGTGCTGCTGCTGCCTGGGAAGTCCTCGGTGCTACCGGCCGAAGTGGACACGCGTACCAACTTCACGCGCAAACTGGCGCTGAATATACCGCTGGCGTCCGCGGCCATGGATACGGTAACGGAATCGCGGCTGGCGATTGCCATTGCGCGACAGGGCGGTATCGGCATCGTACACCGCAACATGACCATGGAACGAGAGAGCGAGGAAGTAGATCGAGTAAAGCGCTCTGAGAGCGGGATGATCGTCGACCCGGTGACGATTTCGCCGGATATTACGCTACGGCAAGCGCTCGACATCATGACTAAATATCGCATTTCGGGCTTGCCGGTTACGCGTGGCGCGCGGCTCACCGGGATTCTTACCAACCGTGATCTGCGCTTTGAAAAGGATCACTCGCAATTGGTCAGCGCGGTGATGACCAAAGACAAACTGGTCACCGTGCCAGTGGGAACCACGCTCGACGAAGCTGAGCGCATTTTGCAGAAGCATCGCATCGAAAAATTGCTGGTGGTGGACCAGGATTACAACCTCAAGGGACTGATCACTGTAAAAGATATTCAGAAAAAACTAGCCTACCCTCGAGCCGCCAAGGACGAACAAGGTCGATTGCGCGTGGGAGCCGCAGTGGGCGCTACGGGAGATTTTCTGGAACGCGCGGTGGAAATGGCGCGCGCCAAAGCGGACGTGCTGGCTATTGATACCGCGCACGGGCATTCCGCCCGAGTGATGGAAGCGATCAAGGCGATTCGGAATCGTCTACCGGAAATGCAGTTGATCGCCGGAAATGTGGCTACGTTTGACGGCGCCAAAGATTTGATCGCACTGGGGATTGACGGACTAAAAGTGGGGATTGGCCCGGGATCGATTTGCACCACACGGGTGGTGACTGGGGCGGGTGTGCCGCAGATCACCGCGATCATGGAAGCGGCGCGTGCGGCGCTGGGCACTGACGTGCCGGTGATTGCCGATGGTGGCATCAAGTTTTCCGGCGACATCAGCAAGGCGATCGCGGCAGGTGCTTCGTGCGTAATGATCGGCGGATTATTTGCCGGCACGGAAGAAGCGCCGGGTGAAACGATTTTGTATCAGGGGCGCACCTTTAAGTCCTACCGCGGCATGGGCTCGACGGCAGCCATGGAAGATGGCACGACGGCGGCGGCGGACCGCTATGGGCAAGAAAACATGGAGCGAGGCAAATCCGTCCCGGAGGGCGTGGAAGGACGCGTGCCCTACAAGGGTTCGCTGGCCGCGCTTACGGATCAATTAGTCGGCGGTTTAAAGAGCGGCATGGGATACGCGGGAGCAGGCACGCTGAAAGAACTTACGTCGAAGAGCAAGTTCATCCGCATCACCAGCGCGGGATTACGTGAAAGCCATGTGCATGACGTAATTATCACGCGCGAAGCCCCGAATTACCGCATGGAATGAACGGCAAAACAGAGACAATATACGAATGATCGTGCACGAGTTATTTCGTGGCTGACCCCCAACCCTGGCGCAATCCGCGCCCCATTCCGCAATTATCGGAGATGGAAGGACGCCTTCACACGCCGAACCACCTCCGGTGGCTGATGGCGTGGCTCCCGGCACTGTGCTGGGCTGCGGTGATTTTTTCGTTGTCGACGGACGCATTTTCCGCGGATCACACCGGAAGAATATTGCGGCCCATCCTGTTCTGGCTGATGCCCCATCTGACCGAGCAAGGTTTCGACACCATCCACTTTTTTGTGCGCAAGACCGCGCACTTCACGGAATATTTTATATTTTGCTTGCTGCTTTACAGAGGCATTCGCGGAGGGCAACGAGGATGGCGCTGGTCGTGGGCGCTCGCGGCGTTATTTATTGCCGCCGGTTATTCAGCGCTGGACGAGATACACCAGGCCTTCGTGGCCAGCCGCACGGCGTCACCCTACGATTCCCTGCTGGATTCGATTGGCGCTACCTTCGCGGTGGTAGGGTTGTTTCTGTGGTTTCGATGGCGATTGGCTCCAGCTGAGTTTAGAACTGCGACCACTGATTAAACTCGCATCAGCCAAACAAAAGCCCGCTTCGACGGATCGAAGCGGGCTTTTAATCTTAAAGTGAATTTGACGTCCGGAGGTTAGCTCTTCTCGTCGACGGCTTCTTCCTTTTTGGGGCGTTCTTGTTTTTCTTTTTTCTTGAATTCGTAGCCTACCAATTCGAGGATGGCCACTTTAGCGTTGTCGCCGACGCGATGACCAGCATGGATGATGCGGGTGTAACCGCCCGCGCGGTCGGAAAACTTCGGCGCGATTTCACTGAACAATTTCTGGGTGATCGCGGGAAGCATGATGTAGGA
>DATHGV010000043.1:0-5033 GCA_035490135.1 Candidatus Methylomirabilota bacterium | reverse complement strand
CTGCTTGGGGTAATACTGCGAGATTACGGGCACCGATTCTTTTTTGCCCTCCGCAGATTTAAAACTGAAACGGCTGACAGGCTTTGCGGTCGTGCTTACCGTCGGTTGATTCATTGGTCGCACTGGTTCTGCTACTAACATTCGGGCCGAATCTTTGGCGATTGCTCGCGTCGGCTCTTTCACGATGTCTTGCGCCGTTTCTTCTTTAACGTGCTTTGGCGATTTTCTCGCGATCACTGGGGCTCGCTTTTTCGTGATAGCCGTGATCGGTTTGTCCGGGGTTTTCCCGGCGGACTTCTCCGTGATCACTTGAACCATGTCGTCAGCAGTCTTCTCATCGTGGCTCGCAAGATTCAGTCCGGAAGGGGCCAGCGCTTGCGCGTAAGCGGTCGCGCTAAAACCAGCCAGAAGCGGAATAGTTAAGGATGCGACGCAGATCAGCCGCCACATGGAGGCGAGGTATGACGGGAATTAAAACGTTAGGCAAGCTTTTTTTTCAAAAAAAATGCGCCGGGAAAAACGCACGCTTACCCGCGTGGGCCGTTAGTTAATCGCGCTGCCTGATCGGCTGCTAATCGCCAGGATAATAATCCGGCTCAAATCGAGGCGGTCTGCCGAACATCTCATCTCGTTCAATGACAGTACGGCGGTGACGCCGCGGCATGAACTCGTCTTGTTCACCATCCGGCGATACGGTCGCGGTGCGGCCTGAGGGTAAACGAAGAATTAATCTCCCATCGGAGGTGATGCCAACGACGCGAGCGCGCACCGAACCACCACGGCGTTGTGGCGAGTCCTCCGACAAACCTTGAGCGCCACGCGCGCGCCTTGACGCCGATGCAACGGATTTCTTTTTGCTTTGCGAACTGGATTGGCTGGCGGTGGCGGGCTGCGTTGCCTCGTCAGGTTTTGAGGATGGCTTCATCTCGTTAGAAGAAGAGGACGAACTTTCGGCGATCGCTGGCGGCGAAGTTGCTTGCGGAGCGTTCGGAGCAGTTGCTGGAGATTGAGCATTCATTGTTTGAGTCTGCTGAATATCCGGCGATGTAACCTGAGGAGAATTCGAAGCCGTCGCCGCATTCACCGGCGGTTGGCTCCCATTCTGGCTCCGGTTGGGCACAGCTGAGTTTGCTTCTTGAGATGCCACAATCGCGGGCGAATTCTTTGCCGAAGCATTTTGGGCCGCTTGCGGTGGCGAAGCCCCCCGCGCGCGCTTCGACGTGGAGGCAACGGATTTCTTTTTGCTTTGCGAACTGGATTGGCTGGCGGTGGCGGGCTGCGTTCCCTCGTCAGGTTTTAAGGATGGCTTGATCTCGTTAGAAGAAGAGGGCGAACTTTCGGCGACCGCTGGCGGCGAAGTTGCTTCCGGAGCGTTCGGAGCAGCTGCCGGAGATTGAGCATTCATTGTTTGAGTCTGCTGAATATCTGGCGATGCAACCTGAGGGGAATTCGAAGCCGTCGCCACATTTACGGGGGGTTGGGTCGCATTCGGCACAGCCGAGTTTGCTTCTTGAGATGCCACAATCGCGGGCGAATTCTTTGCCGAAGCATTTTGGGCCGCTTGCGGTGGCGAAGACTCGGGCACGCCAACCAGAACCCCAATATTCTTGGTCTCGCGAGTCCCGTGCATGATTCTGCCAAGCGGCTCCGAAAACAGAACGGCCGCGATCACTGCTGTGGCTAACAACAGCGCGGCAACCGGCAATGCTATTCGCAACAATCGCGCCGGCCGAGCGTCGGGTCGCCGCGGAATTGTTGTCCTGTACGGGATGCCATACTTGTCCGCGAGCGCCCGCCGCCGTTCGATCTTGAGCAGGCATTCGCGGATCATCTCAGCCAGCACGACCAAATCCCTTGGGCGTTGATCTGGATCGCGATGCAACATCCTGCCAAGCAAGGCGCGCAACGCTTTTGGAAACCCTGAAAATTTTGGGGGCCGCTGGAGCGAGTCAACCGAAAGTGCGACGCCTGTCAGAAGAAAATAAAGTGTCGCACCGAGCGAATAAATCTCGGAACGGACATCCGTCGTTCCGTGCGGTAGCTGTTGCGAGCTGGCGAATTGTTCGGCAGGGGGTGCTTCTTCGCGCGGCTGTGAATCCTCCGCCTGGACCTTGGGACTCGACGTGAGTGCGGGCAAGCCGAAGTTGATCAACTTCACTAGCGGCCAGGTGCCTTCTGGAGTTTGCCCTGGGACGACAATGATGTCGGAGGGTTGAATGGGGGGGAACGTGAGTTTGTGAAAACTCGCAGACGATAGGACGCTGACGATTTGCTCGGCCACTCGCAAAGCGGCATCTGCCGGCATCGGACCGTGAGCGGCGACCCACGCCGCGAGCGTTTCACCCGGCAAGTGCTCTGAGATGCAAACAAGATCTCCGCCTTCGCGTCCAAAATCGAAGACCCTGGCGATATTGACGTGACGCAAGTTCTGCGCAGCGCGCGCCTGCGCCTCCAATTGCCCTGGTATATCCGGATCGATGTTTTCGAGCGGAATCAGCTTGAGATCAACTGGTTCACGAGACCTTTCGTCCATCGCTTCGTAAGTAATCGCTGCACCGTCGCGGCTGAGTTCACGCGGAGTGCCGTCCGATCTAAGGCAGATGCGGTAATGCTGAAGGAAAATTGTGCGCTCCATAACCGTGTGCCTTTTTCTGCTGCGCGAGAATCACACTCGCCCCGTTCGCCCATCATTCAACCTCGATTGTGGGAGCGAGTTGCTCCGCGTACCCCAAATCAGGCTTGAATTTTGGGCATTGCGCTTGAATCGAAAATCGCCAATCTAAAATCGCAAATCGAGATTACCCCGTGGTGTAACGGTAACACAGCGCCCTTTGGAGGCGTTATTCTTGGTTCGAATCCAAGCGGGGTAGCCATGTAAACCCCGAAAGCTTTCGGGCCACCTGGCTGTGCATGCACGATCGCTCTTAGCCCTAAGTCAGCTGTGCGGTCCGATTTTGGAAAGCCCTAATCTTGTGAGTCGTCTTCCACATCATCCTCGGCTACCCTCCAACTCTTGTCGGGGTTGTACCGGTCCATGCTCTGAAACGTCTTCAACGTATCGGGTCCGAGGTCCTTCTCGTAAACCACTCCATCGGGGCCGACAATAAATGTCATTACTCCGGTCACCCGATATTCGGCGGGCGCGGCGGCCAAGGCGAATCCGCCGATCATCGCGCCGCCAACCATGAAGTCCATCTCTCCCATCGGCGCGTCGGGCCCTTGTCCCTTGAGCACCTTGAAGTAGTAACCGTGATAAGGTTTGCCTCCCTGCGCGGAATAACCTTCCTGAAGCGCTCTCGCTACTTCTTCTCCGACCGGGCCTCCCCAAGTGCCGTCCGGATTCTGCCACGCCAGGCCATCGTGTTTCCCGGGTGTGCTAAGTATATGTTGGGCGTACTGGTTCACTTTCGAACCATCGTGCTTTTCCATGGCATACTCGTGTTGCGCCTCATCGAAACCACGACAAATCTCAATGGCATTGAGTTCATTGGCGCCTATACGTCGGTTTAATATTTCCTCACGGCCGACCTTCGTATCAAAAAACCACTTTCCCTTTTGCTTCACGAGCGGAATTGGAAGCGGAAAGTCATCGTTACCTACCAAAACAACGGCCTGATTCGGATTTTTCTTGTCTGTTTGGACGGACATTTTTTCTTTTGCCTTGGCTGCAAATGCCGCTGCCCGGTTCTTGTCCTGAACCGGGTCTTCGGAAGCCAGTATATCCGCGCTATCGGGCCCCAGAATTTCCTTCGCCGCGGCAATGTCAAAATTCGCCGCGACCTGAACAAGGGCGTCGGCCGCCTGTTGCGGTGTGTCGAATTGTTTTTGAGCTGGCTGCGGCGCCGAAGCTGCATCGGATTTCGATGCTGGCGCGGCGTGCAAACCGGAGCCTAACAAGCAAAAGCTAGCAATCGCAGAAGCGATCAGCGAAAATTTCGAGGAAGTCATAATATTCATTTTTGATTTCATTGGTTTTCTCCTCATCGACAGTTGCTTTATCTTCGGCGTCCTCCACCGCCGCGTCCTCCCCCGCCACGACTCATTCCCCCGCCGCCGCGTCCTCCGCCACCACCGCGGCTCATTCCGGCGCCACCGCCGCGGCTGTAACCGCCGCCGCCCATGCTACGCCCGCCTCTGTTGCTGCTGGATCGCGCGTAGTTTCCACTACCGCCGCTGAATCCTCCCCCGCGAGAAGCCGAGCTTGGTCGCGATGATGCGCTTCGGTTGCCGACCTGGTTCTTCGCCGTGCCTCCAGCTGGTCGCGTCGAAGGTTTTGCACCGGCGCCGCCACCCGGACGAGCGCCAGCTTCGCCACCACCCGGGCGTGTTCCGGCGCCGCCACCCCCAGGTCGCGTTCCAGCTCCGCCTCCGCCCGGGCGTGTTCCAGCTCCGCCACTCCCTGGACGATTACCGGCGCCTGCACCGCCACCTGGACGGGCGCCAGCTCCGGCGCCACCGCCGGGTCGATTTCCAGCTCCGCCGCCAGGGCGATTAGCAGCACCCTGACCGCCGTACTTATTCGCGGCTTGCCTGTTCCCATAGGGCGCATTCCCGCGATGTTGCGGATTATGCTGCCACGTACCGCCCTGCTTGTTGAAGTTTGCTTGGTTAAAATTCTTGTTAACGTTTTTGTTATAATTGTTCACGTACTTGTTGTTGACGTTGACGTCGACATTGCCGTGGCCCCATCCGCAATTCCAGCCCCAGCCACCGCCGCCCCAGGCGCCCCAAGCGGCAGCACCTAGCGCGATTCCCGCGCCCCACGCCAAAGCTGTCCCTGGCACGTAGCCCGGATAGGTGTAGGGATAATAGGGGTAGGCAGGAGGTGGTGGTCCGTAAACGACTGCCGGGTCATATGAGGGAACGTAAACTACATCGGGGTTAGGTGGTTGGATTGTGATGACCTGTTTACCTCCATCCACTGCCTGGGTTTGCACTGTCTGTTGGGCGCTGGTTTTGAGATTTCCTGTGCCTTGAGCCTTCGCACGCATGCGCTGGACTGCGTCCATCACGTCAGATTGCTGCGCGAGAAA
>DATHGV010000042.1:0-4227 GCA_035490135.1 Candidatus Methylomirabilota bacterium | reverse complement strand
GCATGTTCTTTTGTCCGGGCACGTGGCGGAAGATTTAGCCGATTACCGGCACTGGCAGCCGTACTTGCACGATCTGGGCGAGTGCGAGGTGAAGCACGGCCTGCGCCTACACCTTTTTAACCTCTACAAAGAGAATCTTGGTAATCCCCAAGTCCCTGAGAAGCTCAAGCGAGGAAAAAGATCAAAGCAGGCCTCCGCAGTTCGTCCAATTACTTTTCCTCGTTGGCCCAAGATCGCGCTTGTAGTGACTTTACTTGTGTCCGCTATCGCCCTGGTTATCAGTTCTTTGATCTTTTTCAATCCAGCCTCACAGCCCACGACAAGGGCGCCTGCTTCCGGGGCGCTCGCTACCAGCGCCCTGGCTGCTATTGCCGAGAAGACCATCGCCGTTCTCCCCTTCGAGAATTTAAGCGAGGAGAAAGAGAACGCTTACTTCGCAGACGGCGTGCAGGATGAAATCCTCACTGGCCTTTCCAGAGTGGCCGACCTGAAAGTAATTAGCCGTACATCGGTGATGCAGTACAAAACCGGCACGAAGCGAAACCTGCGCGAGATCGCCACCGACTTGGGCGTAGCGCATGTATTGGAAGGCAGCGTGCAGCGCGCCGGTGGTCGAGTGCGGGTCAACGCTCAGTTGATTGATGCACGGACGGACAGCCAGCTTTGGGCGGAACGGTACGATCGCGATGTCGCGGATGTATTTGCAATCGAAAGCGAGGTGGCCGGGAAGATAGTCGCGCAGCTTCAGGCCAAAATCTCTCCGAGCGAAAAGGCGGCGATCGAGAAAGCACTGACAACCGATCTTGTCGCACACGACCTTTACTTGCGGGCCCAGGCGCTCTTCGCCGATACCTCGGATCCGCTCCATGCCAGGGAAAAGCTGCCTCAAGCGGCCCAACTGCTCGATCAAGCTGTCGCACGCGATCCGCACTTCTTACAGGCTTGGTGTCTGCTGTCCAGAGTACATAGCGTTGCCTACTTTAGGGGCCATGACCACACCGCAGCCCGTCTCGATCTGGCTAAGGCCGCCTTGGAAGCCGCTCGACGCCTCCAACCGGATGCGGGTGAAGTTCACCTTGCCTTGGCCAATTATTACTACCACGGTTTTCGCGACTACGGATGGGCCCGCAGCGAACTCGCGATCGCCAGACGGACGTTGCCCAACAACGCCGAAGTGTTTCGACACACAGGCTTCATCGATCGTCGCGAAGGCCATTGGGAAGAAGCAACGCGCAACCTGGAGCGCGCCCTTGAGCTGGATCCGCGCAACTTCTTCATTCTCCAGCAACTCGCTTTGACTTACCAGTCGCAGCGTCGCTACGCCGACGAAGCCCGAACCTACGATCGAGCACTGACGATCGTGCCGGGCGATCCGCAAACTCGCATACTTCGGGCGCAGGTTGCGTTGGATTGGCGGGCGGACATCAAGCCTTTTCACACCATGCTAGCCACTTTGGTCGCTGAAAATCCCAGCGTCGCGCCTGATGTAGATTCCCCTCTCTATGCCCTGTGCGAACGGACTGCGGCCGCCGCAACCCGAGCACTCACAAACTATCCGCGCGAGGGCGTCGTGCATAATGGCGTCAACTTTCCCTATGCATATTGGCAGGGCGCCGTCGCTCGCTGCCAGGGTGATTCAGCCAAAGCGCGAACCGCCTTTTCCGCCGCGCGCAGAGAAGTGGAAAAGACTGTGGAACAGCAGCCCGACTTCGCGGCCGCCCTCAGTTTGTTGGGCATGATCGACGCCGGCCTCGAGCGGAAAGAAGAGGCAATTCAAGAAGGACGTCGCGGCTGTGAATTGCTGCCCATCTCCAAAGACGCGATTGACGGCGCGGACATAGCCATTAATCTGGCGCAAATTTACGCCTGGACTGGTGAGAAAGATCGCGCCATCCAACAGATCGCGGCGGTGGAGCGCGTCCCGAATACCCTCAGCTATGGTTTACTGAAGCTCCACCCTTACTGGGACTCGCTGCGTGGCGATCCGCGCTTCGAGAAAATCGTTGCCTCGCTCGCACCGAAGTAGCAGGAAGACCGACGCCCGCTATATAAAGCACTGACTCGCGAATTCCATCTATCCCAAGGTCCTCCTCGATCAGTGTATCCTTCAGCGCAGCTGTGCAAAACGGCGCCAGGCCAAGCCAGGTTGCGACGAGACAGAACGTTTGGCACAAATGGCCCGCGTCGAGAAGCACCACACGATAGGCCCGAGCAAGATGATACTTCCACATGGTGCGCCGGAACACGGCGGTCATTAAGAAGAGAGCACTTGCGTTTTTTGCAAAATTTTGCCGGGCACAATACAGCCAAGCCTTTTCGCGCGTGGCACCGGCGCGAATCCTCTCGAGATGATGGTGCGCTGGATGATAATGATACAGACCCGGGCTGAGACCTTTAACGCGCAAGGCCATTAGATATACTTCGCCAGGGTGCCGCGCACCAGCCGATGGGCTCGTTTTATGGAGTAACTTCCCAAATATAGGCGAATACAGATAGCCGTTGACTCCCCAAACCAAAGAGAGCAGTTGGGATACGGTCTGAAGCGTCAGTTTCTCCTTCGAGAATTGCCGATGAGTCTTCCTCGCCATAAGGACCCGGATGAACTCGGAATCAGGAAAAGCGCGTTTCGGCAGCAACGTTTTCATCGCCCCCTTCACAGTCTTGAAAATTTTAGGCTGTGGTGTCTTCGGCAGGACAGATTTCAACCGATCGAAGCTCCAATTGCTGCGGTCCACGTAGGCCGCGTCCTTCGTAGAGAAATGAAAGCTCCCTTCGGGCAACCAAGCGGACCACTCCTTTGCGATCCGCGTGTCCTGCGTCACCTCGGGTGAGTCTTTCGGAATTAGCAGTCCATGCTCCACTAACTGAGTGAGAGCGGAGCGTACGCTCCTTTGTGAATAATCAGCGAAGCGAGTGATCGCCTCTTGGGCAGTTCGCCACCTGTCAAAGAAATCGAGAACTTCACAAGTAACCGGTCTGCCAGAGACAGTTAATCGTCTTGCGAAGTTGTGAAAAAACAGCTGACTATCCCGCCAGTAGACGAACAAGCACCTAGCCCGTCGCAATGGGATCGTCCGCTCCCGCATCTCTTTGGGTTGACGCAGTATACTTGCAGGACAGCATCAAAACCGAATTAACGATCTATTGGGCCTACTTATGGTTATCCATGGCGATCGCCGTGAGACTATCCTCAACGCTTTTCAGGTCCAGAACGAGTTCTGGATGCGCATCAGTAACTTTTTTGAGGTTCGCTTTAGCTTTGTTTGCTTCCGCGGTGATTCTCTGGGCAGGTGTTTGATTGTTAGGCATAGTTGTTATCCTCCTCGTCGAGCAACGAAGCCCCCTTGGGAGTCCCACGCTTCAAACTCGTTCTCAAGAGAATACTCATGGAACTGACCGAATGTCAATCGCGGCTCGAATCGCGCGGAATTACGCAGGTCAACTGTCCGAAATCGTCCGAATATCGTAACGCCGCCTCACAAACGAAACGACGATTTGCTCTGATCCGCAACGCAATAATCCTGCCCCGTGCCCCGGCGAGATCTTTTCTCCGATCGGATTGACATCGAGCAACTCGAGATTTTCGCGTGCGACGGGGTTCCCTAGGAAGAACGTGCAACTCCGCAGGGATGAAACCGAAACCCGACAAATTGACTAACAGCGGCTAACGAATCCGACTGTTGAGTCTCGACACGACGGCCTATTGTCGGTATCATCGTTCTAGCAAAAGGGGGATGCTTGAACACGCAAAACACATCCGCCGGGACCAAGCCGGATCTTCCGCTCGAGATTGCGCACCTCTTGTTAATCGATGTTGTGGGTTATTCGAAACTGCTGGTGAACGAGCAGATTGAACTTCTCCAGGAATTGAATCAGATCGTGCGAAATACCGAATGTTTTCGAGCGGCGGAAACATCCGGTAAACTCATCCGAGTGCCGACGGGAGACGGGATGGCGCTCCTTTTCTTCCACAGCCCGGAAGAACCGGTGCGATGTGCTCTCGAGATTGGCAGGACCCTGCAAGATCATCCGCACATTCAGGTGCGGATGGGGATCCACAGTGGCCCGGTCAACCGAGTCACCGATGTTAACGACAAAACGAACTTTGTAGGATCGGGAATCAATGTCGCGCAACGGGTGCTCGATTGCGGCGATGCCGGGCATATTCTTTTGTCGGGGCATGTGGCGGAAGATTTGGCCGAGTACCGGCACTGGCAGCCGTACTTG
>DATHGV010000041.1:0-2070 GCA_035490135.1 Candidatus Methylomirabilota bacterium | reverse complement strand
GGCGCTGGCAGCGCATTTGTCCAAACGGTTCAAAGTTCCATGGGCCTTCATCGATTGCCCAACGGGAATGTGACGGAAGATCCGAATGACGAAGCTCGAATGACGAATGACGAAACAATGTCGAAGCGCGTTCGGCGTTTTTGTATCGTCTTAGCTCTTCTTTTGATCATTCCGTCTTCGACCGTGGCCTCGGTCAAAGGCGGTCGGCCAACGCAGCTCAGTGGATACAAGGCTGTTCGAGTCCACTACAGCCCTCTAAACAAAATGATAATGTCCGTCCGCATCAACGGGCAGCCCGCAAATTTGCTTGTCGATACCGGCTCCAACCAAGTCATCTTGGATGCGGCCTCGGCCGAATCATTTGGCGTGCGACCGTCGCAGCGCGATCTGCGCTATATCCAGTTTACGCGAATTAATGGCCAGTTGCTTCCCGTTGGGTTCGCGCAAAGTCTCATAGCTGGCAGCATGAATTTTGGCAGCACTCCGGTGACGCTGCGCGATTCAAGCCATTCCGACACTGGGGACGCTCGCGTTGATGGCGTCCTGGGTCTGGATCTTCTCACTCGGCATAAAGCCGTGATCAATTGCTGGACGAAACTTGTTTTCTTTAAAGTGGATCAAACACGGCAAATGAACCTCAGTTCCGTCGCGGCGGCGGAAAAATTCACGAGAATCCCTTTGCGGCGGGAGAGAAACGGCGCGTTGACTGTGCCGTGTTCGATCCGTGGGCAACCCGCTCGTCTGCTCGTTGATACGGGCGCATTTATCACAATTTTTCACGAAGCTTTCCTTAAATCGGTCGGCATTCCGGTGGAAGCAACACGAGTGTCTGCGCATTTTGCTCGTGGCGCGGCGCGCAAAGTTAGCGTAGGACAAATCAATGACCTTAAAATTGGCGGCTTCAAAACGCCGCCAGCAAAATTTGGCGTTACTGCATTGCCTAACTTCACGTTGCTGCAAAGCAGCGCCAGAATCAGCGGGATCCTAGGGATGGATACACTGTACACCTGTCATGGTATCATCGACTTCGACAGCATGAGCCTCTTCGTCAAATAGCAGTTTTTATTTCCCAAACCGCGCGAGTCTGATTCCTTCTTGCGCATGACTGTCTCCGAGAATCGGCGCGTGAGCACACGCGCTACTGGAATTGTCGGGGCCGCGATTTTATCGAGCCGTATTCTCGGGCTGATTCGGGAGCAGATTTTCGCCGGGCTCTTCGGCGCGGGAAAATATCTCGATGCCTTTTTGATGGCCTTTCGTCTGCCGAATTTGTTGCGCGACTTGTTTGCCGAAGGCGCCCTTTCCACTGCTTTCATCACCACGTTTTCCGGAAGAATTGCCACCGAAGGGGACGAGTCGGCCTGGCGACTGGCCAACAAAGTAGCGACGCTCACCGCCGTTTTCATGAGCGTGGTCACGCTCCTTGGCATTGTTTTCGCATCGCAATTGGTCGATCTGCTGACGTGGTGGAGCTGGCCACCCGACAAAACCGAGCTCACCATTTGGCTAACGAGAATTATGTGGCCGTTCATGCTGCTGGTCTCGCTGGCGGCACTGGTGATGGGAATGCTGAACGCGAAGCATGTCTTCGGCCCGCCGGCCATGGCGTCGAGTTACTTCAACCTTGGCTCAATCATCGGCGGCGTTGGCATCGGTTGGTGGCTCGATCCGCATTTCGGCGCGCGCTCGTTAACTGGCCTGGCCATTGGGACGCTCATCGGCGGGATGTGGCAATTAACCGCGCAGTTTCCATCCCTCCGGCGCGTCGGTTACAAATACCGCGCCGATTTTCAGTGGCGCGACGAAGGCGTCCGGGCGGTGCTTACATTGATGGCTCCGGCGATCATCGCCGCCAGCGCCGTGCAGGTGAACGTCCTGATCAATAGCGGATTCGCCGCTAGTCTTGGCAACGGCCCCGTGAGCTGGCTCAACATCGCTTTTCGTTTGATGCAATTGCCGCTCGGAATTTTTGGCGTCGCCATCGGCACCGTCACTCTCCCGCTGGTTTCGAAAAGCGCGGCTGTCGGAAATATCGATGAATTTCGCAGCATTCTCGCGAGCGGAATGCGG
>DATHGV010000040.1:0-9054 GCA_035490135.1 Candidatus Methylomirabilota bacterium | reverse complement strand
GTTCTGGCAGTGCTTGCAGTGACGCCCGCGGCACTTTTTCCTTAGCGACCAACTGAACGGTCCACCTCCTTGCACGGCTATCCAAGTAGGGATCTCGCAAGGAATTTTTTCGACTAAACAGGGATACTTATCCCGGAGGCCCACAACCATGTTTCCCGACCACGATAACCCGGCGTCCACAACGGCAAGCGGTGCTGCTGCCGCTGCTGCACCGGAAGCGGAAAATACTGCGAAAGACGCTAACCGCGAGCAGCACTCCGCCGCAGGCACTGAAACACAAGAACAAAAAAACGAAGTGAGCGAAACGAGACACGAGGGTAGCTCGCCGGCCGTTGCGGGCAGCGATCACTCGCAGCCCGGCTCGAGTTCCGAGGGAAGCAGCCAATCGGGCGACCACGCGCAGAATCCCGCCAATACACAGAATGGAGCGGCTTCACAGGGTGGCTCGGGTTCGCATGGCGTCGACGGCGGAACGGAGCACCAGAGTGCAGACGGCCACGGCGCATCTGCCAGTCAAGGTGGTGGCGACGATGGCTCAAACCAGCACGCCAGCACTAGCGGGGGGACTGCAGTCGCGGATCGCGAAGCGGCGACTGCGGCCGATGAAGCGGCCGGCTCGGAAGAGATGAGCAAGTTGATGGAGCAGTACGACGAGAAGCAGGAAGCTGCGTCGCACAGCGAAATTATCGAAGTGACAGTGGTTGCGTACACCGAGCATGGCGTGGTGGTGGATACGGGGCAGAAGACTGAAGGACTGATTCCCGCGGCGGAATTTTCGGAGACGGAGATACCGCGCCCGGAGCCGAACTCCAAAATCGAAGTACAAAGAACCGGCGAACGCAAAGACGGCTTCGAGATTTTGTCCTACCAAAAAGTTCTGCGCCGCCGGATGTGGGAAAAGTTAGAGGCGGCGTTCAAAGCGAAAGAAACGGTCAAGGGCAAGGTTGTAGACCGCATCAAGGGCGGGCTGGTGGTGGATATCGGCGTGCGCGCGTTTCTGCCCGGGTCGCAATACGATTTGCGGCCAACGGCGAACCTGGACGACTTGATGGGCCAGGAAATGAACGTGCGCATCACCAAGCTGAACCGGCGGCGCGGCAATGTGGTGGTGAGCCGGCGCGCGCTGCTGGAAGAAGGCCAACTCGCGAAGCGCGCGGAGTTGATGGAATCGCTGAAGGAAGGCCAGGTTGTTCACGGACACGTGAAAAACGTGACGGAATACGGCGCATTCGTAGACCTGGGCGGAATCGACGGGCTACTGCACCTGACGGATTTGAGCTGGGGGCGCGTAAAACATCCTTCCGACATGCTGAAGCCGGATCAGGAGCTGGACGTTGTCATCCTGAAATTCGATAAGGATAAGCAGCGCATCTCTCTGGGCCTTAAACAACTGATTCCCGATCCGTGGGTGAATGCGTCGGAGAAATATCCCGCGGGCGGCAAAGTGAAAGGCAAAGTGGTTGGCGTGGTGGATTACGGCGTGTTCGTGGAGCTGGAGCAAGGGATTGAGGGACTCGTACACGTTTCGGAGATGAGTTGGAACAAGAAGCCGACCCATCCATCGAAGCTCGTGAAGGTTGGCGATGAAGTGGATGTGGTGGTGCTGGACATCAAGCCGAGCGACCGCCGCGTTTCGCTGGGCATCAAGCAGGCGCAACCCGATCCGTGGATGGTCATCGCGGAAAAATATCCAGTGGGCACCGTGGTAACCGGCAAGATCCGAAACATTGCGGAATTCGGCGCGTTCGTGGAAATCGAGGACGGGTTTGACGGGTTGGTGCACGTCGGCGACGTGAGCTGGACCGGGCGAGTGAAGAATCCCCACGAGGTATTCAAGAAGGGCGAAGACGTTACCGCCAAGGTTTTGAAGATCGATCCGGAAAACCGGCGCGTGTCGCTGGGCATCAAGCAGGTCAACGATATCTGGGGCGACTGGTTCAAGGGGCACAAAGTGGGCCAGATCGTGAAGGGTAAAGTTTCGCGCATCGCCACGTTCGGGGCGTTCGTGGAACTGGGCGAGAACATCGAGGCGCTGTGCCACAACACCGAGATTGAGGAGCACAAGCGGCGGCGCGATGAAGGACCGGCGCCGATGCATCGCACCTCTACGGGGCCGCTGAAGAGCGCGGGGCCGCTAGAGCCGGGGAAAGAGTACGACTTCAAGATCGTGAAGATCAGCCCGGAAACGCGGCGCATTGGACTTAGCTACCGCGCGGCGGTGAAGCAAATTGAGCGGCGGGAGATCGATCAGTACAAGTCGACTTCGACGGGGAAGTCTTCATCGACGGCGACAATTGGCGATGCCCTCAAGTCAAAGCTGGGCCGCTAGCTGTCCAGCGACGAAAATTTGACTCCAACCCAGGTGGACAATTGTATTTACGCGGGCCTATTTTAATGATAGGAAGGGTGCACCCAGTGGGCGGCTCTCCGCTCTAACCCGTTTTGTAACACCGATTTGAGGGGCCGCAAAGCGTCAGAAGCCCGGTGGCAGGACCTGCGCGGGGCTACGAGGTATAGGGATTATGACCAAGCATCCTACATTGACGAAGGCAGACCTGATCGAAGAGGTGCTGCGCATCTCGGAACTTCCGCGCAAGGAGTCCGAGACGATTGTGGAGACGATTTTCGAGAGCATCATCGAGGCCCTGCAAAAGGGCGACAAAATCGAGATTCGCGGATTTGGGAGCTTTCGCACCCGCCAACGGCGCGGGCGCATCGGGCGTAACCCCAAGACAGGCGCCAAAGTGGATGTGCCGCCTAAGAAGATTCCCTTCTTCAAGCCGAGTAAGGAATTGAAGGATTTTGTGAACAACTCGGAAGGCGATGCTACGGAAGCCGGCGCTTCTGCAGCTGCGGCAAGGCCTGCCACGTCGTTGCCTGGCGACGCAACTCGTTCCTGAAAACGCCTCTGAATTCATTTCCTGATTAAAAATCGTGGCTAGTGATGCGCGCGGCGTAAATGGATTGTGCGCTATGCTGTGCGAGCGTCTTTTTTTGAGGATGCCTGATGGACTATGTGTGGTCGCCGTGGCGCTACAAATACATCGCACAGGTGAATGACGAGAAACAGCCGGAGTGTATTTTCTGCGATGCTTTGGCGCGCAATGATGACGCTGCGGCGCTGATAGTTTATCGCGGCACAAAAGTTTTCGTGATCCTGAATCGCTATCCTTATACCTCCGGGCACGTGATGATCGTGCCCTACGCGCATGTCGCGCAATTGGCGTTATGCGATGCGGAGACGCTGGCGGAGATGATGCTCGTGGCGCAGCGGGTCGAGAAGGCCTTTGTTGCGGACTACAAGCCCGACGGAGTGAATATAGGGATGAATCTGGGGAAAGCTGCCGGCGCGGGTGTTGCCGGGCATTTGCATTTACATGCGCTGCCGCGATGGTTTGGGGACACAAATTTTATGACCGTCACGGGCGAGACGCGTGTGCATCCGGAAGACTTGCGTATGACTTTTGAGCGCATGCGAAGAGCTTTGGACGCGGCTTCAGCGGCTTAAACGCGGAGAGAAGAGCGAGTGGATCTTCAACTGACCGAGGAGCAGTTGCTCCTGCAAAAAAGCGTGCGGGAATTCGCGGAATCGGAGGTACGGCCATTCGCGAAAGAGTTGGACGAGACCGGGCAATTCCCTCGTGAAATATTCAGGAAAGCGGCGGAACTGGGGCTAACTGGAATTGCTCTGCCGGAAAGTGAAGGCGGCGCAGGATTCGATCATATCGCGTATACCATCGTGATTGAGGAGATTTCGCGGTGCTGCGCTTCCACAGGCGTGATTTTGTCGGTGCAAAATTCGCTGTACTGCGATCCAATTCACCGCTTTGGCACCGCCCAGCAGAAGGAGAAATTTCTTATGCCCTTCGCGCGTGGGGAAAAGATCGGGTGCTATGCGTTGACGGAGCCGCAGGCTGGTTCAAATGCCGCGGCTTTGCAAACGAAAGCGGTGCGCAAGGGCGACAGTTACGTTGTGAACGGCACCAAAGCATGGATCACCAATGGGGGCGCGGCGGATGCCGCCATCGTGTATGTGAACACCGATCCGGCCAAGGGAGAGAAAGGCATCACCGCGCTGGTGATTGAAAAAGGCCCGCCGGGATTTCTCGTGGGCAAGGAAGAGAAAAAACTGGGGATTAGCGCCACGGCTTGCAGCGAGCTGGTTTTTTCCGACTGCAACGTGCCGGCCGCAAATCGCATCGGCGATGAAGGTGAAGGATACAAAGTGGCACTGTCGACGTTGGATGGCGGAAGAATTGGTATCGCCGCGCAGGCGACCGGGATTGCCCAAGGCGCGTTTGAAGCGGCTTTGAAATATTCGCAGGAGCGCATGGCGTTCGGGAATCCCATTTCGCAATTTCAGGCCATACAATTCATGCTGGCGGATATGGCCACGGAGATTGACGCCGCGCGGTTATTGATTCGCAAAGCGGCGTGGAAGCAGGACAGTGGAGCGAGGTTCAGCATGGAAGCTGCGGTGGCCAAATTATTTGCCAGCGAAATGGCTACGCGCGTGACGCACAAAGCCATTCAGATTCACGGCGGCAACGGATATAGCCGCGAGTATCCGGTGGAGCGAAATTATCGCGACGCGCGCATCACGGAGATTTACGAAGGCACCAGCGAGATTCAGCGGTTGGTAATTGCGTCGTGGGTGTTGAGATCCGGAGGCTAGAAGCTAGACGCTGGAAGATAGAAGCCGGAAATGCCGGCGCGCTGACATTTAAAGTAATACTTTAATTATTCAGTAACTATAACATTACAGTAATAATTGCCAGCGTTCGAATCGTCCGCCTTCGAATGATTTTAGAAATTGTCGGCCGTGGCGTTCGAATGACAAAGGTCCGTCCGAGATTTCCACGCGAGATTAATGTACAAGGAAAATCGCTTTGGCAGGGAGCCAGGCCTTGGAGCGTCCATCATATTGAGTCGTAGTATCCTGAGTGTGTGTTGGAACTTGATTTTTCCCTCGCATTTGACGCCGCGAACGACGCAGAATTCTTTTCCGCATTACCATCCAAGCCTGCGGTTTGCCTGGTCGAATTAAATGATGTAAATGCTGAACCTCTGCTTATCCGCACGCAGGACTTGCGCCGCAGGCTGCAACGGCTGCTGGGTCCGCCTGACCCCGCCAGTAAACGGTTGAATCTGCGGGCGCTTGCTCGCGGAGTGAAATATCGGCCAGTGGGTTCCACGTTTGAGCAGAGTTTCACTTATTACCAGCATGCCAAAAAACTTTTTCCGCAACGCTATCGCGATTTGTTGCGGATGCGTCCGCCTGCAGTGCTTAAGGTGAGCCTGAGAAATGCGTATCCGCGGTGTTACGTGACGCGGCACATTTCGGTGGACAGTTCGGGAACGCCGACAGCTGGAAGTTATTACGGACCATTTCCTTCGCGTGGCGCCGCACTGGCATTTGCGAATCGCGCGCTGGATTTTTTCAAGATGCGGCGCTGTCAGATAAAAATCCGGCGCGATCCCACGTTTCCGGGATGCCTGTACTCGGAGATGAAAATGTGCCTGGCGCCTTGCTTTGCGGGGTGTTCGAAAGAGGAGTACGACGCGGAGGTGCAGCGGTTCGTGAAGTTTCTGGAATCGAGTGGCGAGTCACTTCGCGCGACCTTTGAAAGTGAGCGCGAACGCGCCAGTGATGACCTGGACTTCGAGCGCGCGGCAACGCTGCACAAAAAAGTCGAGAAACTCGACGAAGTTTTGCGCGGGCGGCCCGATTTGGCGCGACGCATTCAAGCTTTGGACGCGGTGATTTTGCAACGCGGCGCGGGCGACCAAGTTGTGGCCGCGTATCGTGTTCAAGGCGGGAAGCTATGCGAGCCGTTTTTTCTGCCATTTGGGGAAATTGCGAGCCAGCCGCGCTCGGCCGAACAAATTTTCCGGAATTATCTCGATCCGGCGGCCGATGCGGTAGCTGCGACACAATTACCGAATGCTTTAGCGAATGGGGTTGAACCAGCGGGCGCTTCGCAGCAGCCAGTTGAACACTTGCCGCTCTCCAAAGGGGAATTGAGTGAGCATTTGTGGCTGGTGGCGCGTTGGTTTTACAGCAATCCGCGAACGGGCGAGCTTTTCTTCCGCGAGAAAAATGACTGGCCTTATCGCAGGATTTTGCGGGCTTGTTCGCGGTTGCTGGCTCCTCCAGAACCGCCCAAGGAACCGACCGTGAATTCATGAAGCGATCGGCCTGCTATACTTCGCGTTTATCCCGAGCAAATTAGGAGTGATCCAAAAATTGAGAGCACAACGATGACAAGATTTGCCACCGCTGAAGGGACACGCCGTTATGCGGCAAGATTTCCCAAGGCTGTTGAGGGCCACTTTCGTGAAGCGCAGAGGCTGGCGGTTTCGTCGCTGGGAATTGGGACTTATCTTGGGAAGCCAGACGAAAAGACGGACCGAGGTTATACTGCAGCGATCGTGGAGGCGGCGCAAAGTGGCATCAACGTGATTGATGCGGCCATCAATTACAGGTTTCAGCGCAGTGAACGCAGCATTGGAGCGGCGCTGGCGGAATTAGAAACCAAGGACATCGCGCGCGACGAACTGATTTTATGCACCAAGGCCGGTTACCTGACGCCAGACGGCGCTATGCCCAGCGACCCGAATGAATATTTCTTTCGGGAGTACATTCAGCCGGGAGTGCTGGGCGCGAAAGACATTGTCGGCGGCGGCCATTGCATGACCCCGCGCTTTCTGAAAAATCAATTAGGGCGCAGCCTGCGCAACATGCGCGTGGACTGCGTGGACGTTTTTTATTTGCACAATCCTGAATCGCAGTTGGGGGAAGTCCCGAAGGCGGATTTTCTCGAGCGCATCAGGGATGCATTTACATTTCTGGAATCCGCGGTGGTGGCTGGAGAAATTCAATATTACGGCGTGGCTACCTGGAATGCGTTTCGGCAGGAAGCTAGCGCGCGCGACTCCCTGCAGCTCGCGGAACTGGTGCAGATCGCGCAGGAAATTGCCGGCGGGCGGCACCGTTTCCGGTTTGTGCAGTTGCCTTTTAATCTGGGAATGACGGAGGCGCTGACGCTAGGAAATCAAACGGTCGCGGGACGCAAGCGCACGATAACAGAAGCCGCGGACGAACTGGATATCACGCTGATCGCCAGCGCTTCTTTGCTGCAGGGACAAGTGGCGCGCAACCTGCCGGAATTTGTAGCTGATGCGTTCGGATTGGAGAATGACGCGGAGAGAGCGCTGCAATTTGTGCGCTCCGCGCCAGGGATTACCACCGCACTGGTGGGCATGTCACGACCGGAACATGCGCGAGCGAATACGCGGCTGTTGAACCTGCCGACCGCAACCGTGGATCAGTTCAGCAAACTATTTGCTCGCGGCGAAAGCGCCTGACGACGAATTAAGGAAACAACGGCTCTCATCGGTGTTCCCTGACTTTGCTGAATCATCGACGGGCGTTTGGTGCCTGCCATCGCGTCTATTGAACCCGAAGACCGCGACAGAAATTGTGAACCTTCGACTCCGGGATGCACTCGTCAATAAGTAGAGGAAGGTCAAAGGCGTCGCACCACTGCATCAGTCCCCGACCATCGCTGTAAGCATGAAAATGGTCGCAGATCTCTGGCTCTGCATGTTTTCCTCATATTCCGGCTATTTGAGAGAGGAACTGTTCTGTCGCACGCACATGGAATACTCTCGGTTTTGGCCAGATTGTGCCTGGCGGAATCTGTATGCCTGGCGCAATGGCCCTTGATGCGAGCACAGACTGGACCTCCGAGGAGATACGCGTACCTTCCAAGCAGAGGTTCACGGGCCACGGAAGGATTTCTTTCAATGTCGAAAAGAACTTTCTGCCACTCCTGATGCCCGCGACCTCCCAGCCACTGACAAAGAGGGGGGTTGGTGACATGGATTTAATATTATCAATTCCTTTCAATATTTCGGACGGACTTGCTTTTGGCACCCACGTTGTTGCGAAGTTACTTTTTTAGTGCGGGGACTTGTTTGGTGAGCCAGGTGGTGATGGCTTGATCCACTTTGCTTAATCTACCGGTGAAGAAATGGTCGACTCCTTCAACGATCGCGAGGCGATTTTCCCCAGGCAGAGACGACACCAATTCTTCTACCTTGCGCACGTCGCCGTGTTCGTCATTGCTGCCATGAACGAAGAGCTTAGGCTTGGGGCATTCGAATAAGAACGATATGTCGGAATTGTTTACCGGGAGACCCAGCGCAATTAATTGCGTTACTTCCGGAGCCTGGCATCCCACGCGAAGGCCTACGATGGAGCCGAAACTAAATCCCGCGACCAGCAAAGGCACGCCGGGGAATTCCGCGATGAGAAATTTCAATGCGGTGCGGACGTCATCGCGCTCGCCGATGCCGCGATCGTGAATTCCCTCACTGAGCCCGGCGCCACGAAAATTGAAACGTAGGACTGGAGCACCGAGCGCGTCAATGGATTTGGCGACCTGAAAAACCACCTTGTTATGGATGGTGCCGCCGAAAAGCGGATGGGGATGACAGACAACCGCGGCAATGGCGGGCGGAGTGGGATTGGGGGGAGTCCAAAGGACGGCTTCAAGTCGTCCTACCGGGCCGGAAAGAAAAAAATTTCGTGAATCGTGATGCTGGGTCATCTGGTTTTTGCCGCTCAATCGTTGCTAATAAATTAGACCGTAATGAGGAAATATTGTCACGGTTGAGGTAGAGCGCTGGATTGGCGTTTCCCCTCGCTTCTAGCCGGTCCGCCTATCTATCAGTACGCCTGGTAAGTAAAATTTCGAATTCGTGCACGCGGCGGAGAACGCGGTACCGGGTACCAAAGTGGTACACGGATCGTTGGAAAGAAATACCGTGTTTTTCGCGTTGCAGTTTGCGGGTGGCGGTGTTAGCGTTCCTGCATTCCCGCCCAAGCTGAGGGAGCTTTATGAATAGTGCTGCGGACCGCCGCGAAGCTCGCCGATTTAACATGCACCTGCCGCTCAGCATTCTTCCGTGGGAGCAGAAGGGCAAGGAATTGCAGGTGGACATGCGGGATGTGAGTTACCGGGGCCTGTACTTTTTTGCTGGAGAAAA
>DATHGV010000039.1:0-6621 GCA_035490135.1 Candidatus Methylomirabilota bacterium | reverse complement strand
CGGAGATGCGGAGGGGGCTCTCGGTTCGTTGTGTTTGCAAGCCGGTGATTTAACCTGCGCGATCGGCGCCTTCACACAGGCCGTGCTCCTGGCTCCCAAGGAGGCACAAAATCATTACCAGCTGGCGCTAGCCTATTCGCGCTCCAATGTTCCCGACAAAGCCAAGGAACAACTTCAGATCTACGAACAAATGAAGGCGCAGGAAGCCAAAGAAGCCGTCGGACCTCCGAAAGGTCCCTCGCCGATCCAGGTTTCGCCCATGGGCGTAGTCGCCCACCCGTAATCTCTACGCTGTAACTCTGCGGTAAAGACCCTCAACAGGAAAGCCGTTGCAACTTTTTACTTTACAACTGCCCGAGACTTCGTGTTGCACTATGGAAAAAGGTATTTTGAAACAGGTTTCTGTATTTCTTTTACTAGTTCAATACCCGTCGGCGGCACAATTTTTAGAATAACAATATTTTTATCGAGAATATCAATATTTTCGCTTGACAAGGAATGGGCCTGCAGTGATATATAGCTGCTAGTATAAAAGCATTACTGTAAGACCCATGGGTGTGGGCCTTAATTTCTTCTCTGATTCGAGCGGCTTTGCTTCCAAACGCCTGCGCGCCAGCTGGCTGCGTCGGCTTTTGGCTGAGATGCCGGGTGAAAATACTCCTCGAGGTGTAGCGTAAATGAAGAATCAATTTAGCTTGGCAAACCGCGCTGGTGCGATTTGGGCCCTCGCAGGGGTGCTACTCGTCCTTGTCCTCTCCCCCTTCGCAACTTATGCGCAGAACTACGCGGGTTCGGTGCGCGGAACAGTCACCGATCCGAGCGGTGCCGCGGTTCCCGGCGCGACCGTTACTCTTCGCGACGTCGGCACCAACGCCACAATGGAAACTACCACTACGGATACCGGAGGGTTCACCTTCGGTAACGTTAGCGTGGGTGCCTATGAAGTGTCCGTCAAGGCCGGTAATTTCAAGGAGTTTGTCGCCAAGGATGTCGAAGTTCACGTCTCGACCAGCACCGAAGTCAATGCCAAGTTGACCATGGGCTCGGCAAGTGAAGTGATCAGCGTCGAAGCCAGCGACATTCAGGTGCAGACCACCACCTCCGACGTCGGCGCTGTTATCGAAGGGACCCAGGTTCGCGAACTCCCCTTGAACGGTCGCAACTTCATGGCCTTGACCCAGCTGCAGCCCGGCGTCTCCGCCAACAACCAGTTCGATTCTAAAGACAAAGGGTTGCAGGGCGGTTCAGACTTCTCGGTCAATGGCAATCCCAGCACCAACAATTTGTTCTTGATCGACGGTGTGAACAACAATGACGTAGGTTCCAACCGTACCATTCTTATTTATCCCTCTGTTGACTCCATCGCCGAATTCAAAATGCTGACCAATTCCTACGGACCGGAATACGGCCAGGCGTCCGGCGCCATTATCAGCATCACCACCCGATCCGGTGAAAACCAATTCCATGGCGGAGTGTTTTACGAAGGCCGTAACGATGCCTTGAACGCCAACAACTACGCCAATAACATCACAGATACTGCGAAGCCGCCGTTGCGCCGCAATGACTGGGGTTATTTCGTTGGTGGCCCGATTTTGAAAAACAAACTCTTCTTCTGGTGGAACCAGGAATGGAATCGCGATATACGGGGAAACTTGGTGTCGACTTGCGTACCGACGGCCGCCGAGCGGGCGGGCGACTTCAGCGCCGACGTTGCTACCGCGCTAGCTTCTCTGAATTCCGGCGGGCAGGCCACTGATCACACCACCTGTAACGCTCCGCCACCGGCCACCTTTAGCAAGGTCGCGCCCTTCACAGCCACATCAAATATTCCTGTTGGCTATCAGGTAGCGGGGAATCCGTACGCCATTGCGAATCCAGACGCTGTTGGCCAACTGCTTGCAGCTTATTATCCGCTTCCGAATCTCACCACTTTGCTTCCCAATTCGGATGTCAACTTTGCGCAGAATCAGAGTAGCAGGGTTCCGTGGCGCGAGGAAAACGTTCGTCTTGATTATGATGTCAGCAAAATGAATCGCATCAGTTTTCGGTATACCCAGGATGCCTGGAGTTTCCCCGCCCCCAATAACGCCTTTGGCTGGGGCGACGATCCCTTTGCAACTTATCAAGGTAGCTGGCAACAGCCCTCCAAGAGCATCATGGGCAAGTTGACCACGCAGATCAGCAGTTCGATTGTCAACGACTTTGAGTTCGGTTACGCGCACAATGCCATTATCGTTACCCCCGGCGGAACCGATCCCACCTTGGGTGCTCAATTTGATGCGGCGATGCCTTCAGTGTGGCCAGCTTCTGGCAAGACACCCGGCGGTCTCCCGACAGTCTGGGGCGGCCTGCAGAATTACGGAAATTTCTCGTCCATCTGGGCCATCGTGGGTTACGGCAACCACATGAATCTGTACACGTATCAGGACAACTTGACCAAGATCCAGGGCAATCACGCCTGGAAGTTTGGTGGCAATTTCAGCTCGAACCAGAAGGTTGAAAACCAATTTGGAGGCGCTGACCGCCCAACCTTCAGCATCAGTAACAATGGCTGGGGGCAGACTATAATCACGGGCAATGCCTTGGCCAACATGCTGATACCTGGAAGCGGGACTCCGCTGGCGTATAATTCGGCGACATGTACCGCCAATGCAGCCGCTGCAGGTTGCCCGCAACAAATTCAAGGTGTGACAGAAAACAACGTTAATCCGGTAGATCAGGGACGTTGGCATGACATCGAGTTCTATATCGGCGACACATGGAAGATTAGGCGCAACGTCACCGTGACCTACGGATTCCGGTGGTCCTTCCTCCGCGAACCTTACGACGATAACAACCAGATGGCCTCATTCAGCCTCGCCGCCTATAATCCGGCCGGCAATCCGGCCGACGCTTGCAACGGCGTTATTGTGGTGCCCGGTACTAATTTCTGTGCCGCGGCTGCAGCCGTTACTGGTCTACCGCTGAGTGCGGGAACTCCAGGTGTCAACCGCGCCTTAACCAACAACGCTAATCACAATATTGCGCCTCGTATCGGGATCGCCTGGGATATCTTCGGGACCGGCAAAACCGCCCTACGCGTCGGCGGCGGACAGTTCTACCAGCGCGAACGCGTTAGCCCACAAGTGGGCCTGTCAAACACCGCGCCTTTCGCAATCGGCGCCAACGTAAATCGGCCGCTGGACACCCCTGTCTCATTGGCCGGTGCTTCCACCTCACCTAACGATGGTCGCTCACCAAGGGCCGTGACTCCCAACTCTTGGCAGTGGAACCTTTCCATCGAGCAGCAATTGGCTCGCAACACTGCTCTTCAGGTGGGATATGTTGGCAACGTCGGTAATCATCAGACGACCACCTACGACACCAACCAGGTACCCGACAGTCTCTTTGCTACGGGCGCGTTTCTGGGAGGGACAGCTCAGGGGGACACTCCCAGCATCAACATTTTGCGTCCCGCTGCCAACTTCTCAACCATCAACTTTTTCAGCCGCGACGGCCACTCCAGCTACCATGCTCTTCAGGTGCTGTTCCGTTCTAAGCTGAGGAATTTCTCGACGATCCAGGCGGCTTACACCTATTCGCATACGATTGCTAACTTCGAAGAGGACGCCGCTAACGGCGGGGCCAGCCAGGGAAGCTTCACCGACGTCGGGAATCTTCGGGCGGACAAGGGTAACGCTACGATCAACCGTCCGAACATCTTCGTCTTGAACGAAGTGTTCTTCCTTCCCAAGCTCGAACACAGAAATGAAATTTTGCGCCAAACGGCCGGCGGATGGGAATTCAATACTATCTTCACTGCTGAAAACGGCAACTCGATCTCCGTATATCAAAGCGGCTTGAGTTCCGCTACGGCGTTGCTGGATCCCACAGCGCCGGTACCTACTTGCGCTTTCGCCGGCAAGTCATTCCCTTGCGGCGGCTTGCAGTCACTGACCGGAACTGGCTATAACCTCACCAACCGTCCTGACGCTGTACCGGGTACATCCTGCAATTCCGGCGTGTCTGGCGGCCAGATATTTAACCCGAATGCCTTCACCCTGATCGGCTATCAGATCGGCACTATCGGAACTGCTCCCCGTGGCGCTTGCGAGGGTCCGCATTACGTCAACGCCGATATGGAGCTGTCTAAGAACTGGCAGATCAAGGAGAGGTTCCGCTTGCGCTTCAGCATGGACTTCTTCAATGCCTTTAACCACCCCAACTTTGACGCCGGCTGGATTCAAGGTACGGGAGGCAATAACGGCTCCGGAGCGTTTTACAACGGCGGCGGCGTCTACTGCGGCCCAGCCAATGCAGGTGGTCTGTATCAGCCTTGCAGTCCGACGAATAACGTCATCAGCGCCTATGGCACTACCAACCCTGGGATCGGCGGCGCCAACAAGGGCTTCGGATCGACGATCGTCACCAAGCCTGCGCGCGAACTGCAGTACGGTCTGAAGTTGACCTTCTGACCCACGCAGTTTTGCGACGTTCCATGTTTTCGGCGGGGCCTGACGTAATGGGCCCCGTCTTTTTTTGTGTTCGCGTGGATTCCAGATAGATTTCGCCCGTAATTCCGCGAGTCTATTGTTAAAATTGTTAGAGAATACTTCCATCATGGCCGTCACCTCAGATAGCCCCTCTTGCGCTTTACGCGCTCACAGGGGCCCTCGCGTTCGTCGTCTGGCCATTCTTTCTCTTTTGCTTGTTCTCGCTGACTCAGCATCCTCCCAATCACCATCCCCGGCCCAAACCAGCCAGCAACCCTTCGCCAAGCCTTCAGGCTCCAGGTCCCCCGTCGACGAATTGCCAGACCGCCTTCGTGCGGCCGCCGCAGCCCGCGACACAGGCGACCCCGCTGCCGTCACTCGCACCAATTTCCAGGTATTAGCGCTAGCATTTCGCAAATTGGCCAATATTCGCAGTACCGAAGGCGCCTTTCCCCGGGCCGCCGACCTCTACAAGCGTTCGCTCTCGTTGGAAGACGCTGCGGAAACCCACGTGGGTCTGGCCAGCTGCTATTTATATATGAATCGCCCCGACGACTCCTTGGTCGAGGCCTCCAAGGCTTTACTGATCGATCCCAATAATGCGCGCGCCTTCAATATCCAGGGCAAAGCCTGGATGAAAAAGCACGATTACCGCAAGGCTGTGGAGTCATTGGAGCGCGTGGTTCAGATCCAACCGGAATTCGAACCTGCCTACGCCCTTGGCGTCTCATTGCTGGATTTAAAAGATCCGGAAGGCAAGAAGAAAGCCGCCCAGGTCTTCGACAATATCGTTGCGTCCATGGGCGACTCTGGCTCTTTGCATGTGTTCTTCGGCCACGCGTATCGCGATGCTGAAATGCAGGACGATGCCATCCGAGAACTCCAGAAGGCCGTAGCCCTTGAGACCCGCACGCCTCACGCACACTACTTTCTCGGCTTGGCGCTGCTCTGGAAAAATGAATGGACGGACACGCCTGAAATTCGCCAGGAATTCGTAACCGAAATAAACAATTACCCGAAAGACTTTTTGGCTAATTATTTTCTCGGCTATCTTGATTCGAACGACCGTCGCTACGACGAGGCCAACGTACATCTGAAAATCGCCACGGAACTCGACCCGTCCTGGCCCGAACCGTGGCTTTTTCTTGGACTGAACGCCTATTCCCAGGGAGACCTGGCCCACTCCGAGGCCTACCTTCGCAAATGTATCGAGCTCACCGGAACGGACGAATCCCGTGGAAATTATCAGATACGTCGTGCCTATATAACCCTTGGTCGCATTCTCACCGCCGGCGGCCGTGCCGACCAAGCCGCACCATACCTTGATAAGGCGCGCGAGTTCCAGAAACAATCGCTCGCGGAAGCCCAGCAACAAGTCGCCGGCAAGGCCTCCGAGGAAGGCTCGGTCTCACCGGCTGCGGTGGTCGCACTTCTCAACAGTCAGGAAGATCATGCGATAGGGCTCTCTTCCCAGCCCGTCGACCCCACCGCGCCACTCGATCCTTCCGTCCTGGCGCACTCAGGGCTATCCGAAGAAACCAAGAAAGCCGCTGTTACCGAGGAAAATCGGCTCCGGCTGATTTTAGGCTCCAGTTTCAATGACCTCGCTACTTCCGAGGCTATTCTCCGCGACTACCCTTCCGCGCTTTCTCACTTTCAGGAAGCGGAACGTTGGCATCCCGCCGTTCCGGGCTTGTTGCGCAATTTGGGCGTAGCCGCTTTTCGCGTACAGAATTACCAGGAATGTGTTCGCGCACTTTCGCAAGTTCTCCCCACCGATCCAAGCAATTCCGCCTTGCGTGCCATGCTGGGGTCCGCCTATTTTGCGCTGGACAAGTATCGCGAGGCCGCGGAAACCATCGCGCCTCTTGGCCAGCGCGCCATGCAGGATTCCACGCTCGGTTACGCTTGGGCTGCTTCGTTATCGCGGCTGGGTGAACTTGCCCAGGCCACTCAGGTTCTTGAGCAATACGAAAACTCCGGTCTTTCCCCTGACGCCCTTGTTCTCGTTGGTCAGCTCTGGACCGACATGGGCGATTATTCGCGCGCCGTGCAGTCGTTTCATCGCGCTCTCGATCGCGAACCCGCACTTGAAAGAGCGCATTACTTCGCCGGCCTCGCACAACTCCGATGGGAGCATGAAAACGAA
>DATHGV010000038.1:0-8583 GCA_035490135.1 Candidatus Methylomirabilota bacterium | reverse complement strand
ACGTCGGCGCAGGCGGTGCCTTCGGGAAAGCTGAGATTGCCGTGCTCCTTGACGATGAGTTGGCGGCGCAGCGGCACCATGAAGAGCACACCGAGCCACCCGCCGAGTAGAGCCAGAGGAAAAATTCGCCAGAAGGTGAATTCGGCGCCGAAGCCGAGGAAGATCAACGCCGGGATGGTGAACATGACGCCGGCCGCGAGCGATTCGCCTGCGGAACCCGTCGTTTGCACGATGTTGTTTTCAAGGATGGTGGAGCGGCCGAAGGCGCGCAGGATGCTGATGGACAAAACGGAAATGGGGATGGAAGCGGAAACGGTGAGGCCGGCGCGCAAGCCTACGTAAACGGTGATGGCGCCGAAGAGTAGGCCGAAGAGCGCGCCGAGAATTACCGCACGGAGGGTGAATTCTTTGAGGGTTTCTCCATCTGGAACAAACGGCCGGAATTCGCCTGGCGGTGCAGTAGAACTCCACGGACGTTCGCTCAAGAAGGCCTCCCCGGGCCAACCCAAATTGGCTGCGTGCGGGATTATGCCGCACGAGAGGCAAGCGGGGAAGCAAATCTTGTGTGGCGGGCGGGGATTTTAGGATGGAAACGGTAGGCCGACAGTCCTCTTGACAGGTGCGGATTGGGGCTATATTGTCCCGTTTAACAATTTAAAAGGTCATCAATACCTGTTCACGCCGATGCCCTGAGATGTGAGGCAAGCCCACTACCTCGCAAGCCGTGGAGCTCTGCCTCCAGCCAAACGTCCCTGGAGGTACGACATGCAGTATCGCCGCCTGTTTCTCTTCGTGTGTATTTGCTGCGCGTACTTCCTCGCGCGCGCGACCAGGCACGTAAATGCGGATGATTGGCAGCCGGTCTCGCCCGCGGAACTGGAAATGACCAGCGTTGCGGAAGCTCCCGGAGCGCCCGCGGCGATTCTGTACCGCCAAGTGGACCGAGACGATGTGGCTAATCACGAATACAACTATCTGCGTATCAAGATCCTGACGGAAGAAGGGCGGAAATACGCCAACGTGGAGATTCCGTTTTTCAACGGGAATGAAAGTATACACAGCATCAAGGCGCGGACCATTCGGCCAGATGGCACCATTGCCAATTTCGAGGGCAAGCCCATCGACAAGATGATCGTCAAGGCCAAGGGCATTAAATACATGGCCAAGGTCATCGTGCTGCCGGACGTGCAGGTGGGCAGCATCATCGAATATCACTATCTGAACCAGCTCAACGACCGTTACGTTTTCAATTCGAACTGGATTTTGAGCGAAGAACTGTTCACCAAACATGCGAAATTTTCCCTGAAACCCAGCAGCTATTTCCCGGTACGCTTCAGCTGGCAAGGGCTGCCGGCGGGAATTGCACCCAAGAATGAATCGGGATTCGTTCGCCTGGAAACCAATAACATCGCGGCGTTTCAAACCGAAGACTACATGCCGCCACAAAATCAATTAAAGGCGCGCGTTGACTTCGTGTACAGCGAAGATTCCACGATGCAAGCGGATAAATTCTGGAAGAAGGAAGCCAAGAAAAAAAACGACGAGGTGGAAAGTTTTATCGGCAAACGCAAAGCCATGGAGCAGGCGGAGGCGCAAATCGTGTCGCCCAATGACACGCCGGAAGCGAAGCTGCAAAAGATCTACGCCAGAGTGCAACAACTCCGCAATACCGGTTTTGAAGCGGAGACCACCGTGCAGGAAAAGAAGCGCGAAAAAGGGAAAGCCATAAACAACGTAGAAGATGTGTGGAAAAGCGGCTCCGGTAGTGGGGCGGAGATAACCTGGCTTTACCTGGCACTGGTGCGTGCGGCCGGGCTGGAAGCTTATCCGATGCTGGTGTCGCGCCGAAGTGAATATTTCTTCACGCCCCAAACGATGGACCCGCACCGACTGGACGACAACGTAGTGCTGGTGAAATTGAACGGTAAGGATACATTTTACGATCCCGGGACGGCGTACACGCCGTTTGGAATGTTGCCTTGGCCGGAAACGGCCGTGCAGGGTTTGCGCCTGGGTAAGGATGGCGGAGCGTGGGTCACTACCACCGTGCCGGACAGCACCGTTTCGAATATCACGCGCAAAGCTGATTTAAGGATGACCGACCAGGGAGGGCTGGAAGGCAAAGTGACGGTGACCTTTTCCGGGCTGGAAGCGCTTGAGATGCGGATGGAGCTTCGCAATGAGGACGAGACCACGCGCACAAAATATATTGAAGACGTCGTGCGGGAATTTATTCCCGTGGGCATTGATGTGGACCTGAAAAATAAACCCGACTGGAGCAGTTCCTCGCCTACGCTCGTCGGTGAATTCGAGCTCAAGGTGCAGGGTTGGGCTTCCGCCGCGGGACACCGCGCGCTAATCCCGGTAGGACTTTTTGGCGCGCCCGAAAAGCACGTGTTCGAACACGCCGCGCGGGTGCACCCCATTTATTTTGACTTTCCTACCGCACGCATCGATGACGTGACCATTGAGCTTCCGCTGGACTGGAAAGTGAACAGCGTTCCACCGGACCACAAGGATGAAGGAAGAGTCTGTTCTTACAACACCACCGCGGAGAACAAGAACGGGACTCTGCACCTGACGCGCAATCTGAACATCAATGCGCTTGTGCTAGACACAAAATATTACGGTGCGCTGAGAAAATTTTTCCAAATGGTGAAGACCACTGATGAACAACAAATCGTTGTGCAGCCTGGCGGCATTTCGGCGTCCAACTAGCTTGCGAGGGACTGGTATCGCTCAGGCGGGGGCGTTGATCGGCGGGGTTTTGGCGTTTTGCCTGTTCGGTGGGCCAACTCCCGCGTCCGCGAACGATGCGCCAGGATGGATGCACGCGCTTGTGAATGTGCCGCTTCCCGAGCATGACGACAAGACCGACGCGGTGTTGTTGTATTCGGAATATATTTTCACCGTGCAACCCAACGGCAAAATCAAGCACATGGAGCGCGCAGCATACAAAATTCTGCGCGTGGGCGGGAAGATCTACGGCGTGGTGGGCGCGGATTTCGACGCCGACACGCGCATCACCGCGATGCACGGATGGTGCATCCCGGCGCAAGGGAAAGATTATGAAGTAAAAGAGAAAGATGCGCTGGAAACCTCGCTGGGCGTAGCCGGCGGAGAATTAATCACCGACGTTCGGCTTAAGGTATTGCGTATTCCCGCGGCTGACGTGGGAAACATTGTGGGCTATGAAGTCGAACAGGATTTGCGGCCCTACGTTTTGCAGCACGAATGGTTGTTCCAGCAGCCTGTTCCCACCTTGGAAGCGCGATACACTTTGCAACTTCCGCCTGGATGGGAATACAAAGCAGCGTGGGTGAACCACGCGGAAATTACACCAGCTTCGGTAGGAAATAATCAGTGGCAATGGGTGGTCAAGAATGTTCCCGCGGTGAAGATCGAGCGGGAAATGCCGCCTTGGCGAGGCGTGGCGGAACAAATGGTCTTGTCCATTGTTCCGGCGGGTGGAGCGGCGAACAGGGGCTTTCAAAATTGGGACGATATGGGAATCTGGCAGGCGGGGCTGACGCGCGGGCGCCGGGATGTTTCGCCGGAGATCAAGCAAAAAGTGGCGTCGCTGACAGCCACAGCAACTACTCCGCTCGAGAAAATGCGCGCCATCGCAAGCTTTGCGCAGCGGGAGATTCGCTACGTGGGACTGGAGCTGGGAATTGGCGGCTATCAACCGCATCCAGCGGTGCAAATTTTCGCGCATCGCTATGGCGACTGCAAAGACAAGGCCACGCTGGTAAGCGCGATGCTCTCGGAAATCGGTGTGGAGTCTTATTACGTGGTGATTAATTCCGAACGGGGCGCTGTCACCACCACCACACCGCCGCAAATCGGAATTTTTAATCATGTGATTTTGGCGATTAAACTACCCCAAGGCGTTTCTGATCCTTCGCTGGTGGCCTTCCTGAACGACACCAAACTCGGCAAATTATTGATTTTTGATCCTACCGATGAGATGACTCCATTCGGCCAATTACGCGGCGCGCTGCAGGGCAGCTACGCCCTACTGGTTACCCCATCTAGAGGGGAACTGGTGGAAATGCCGCAATTGCCCGCGACTCTGAATGGCACGGAGCGCGTCGCCAAACTTAAATTGGATAATAAAGGCACACTGAGCGGCGACATTCGGGAAATTCGCCGAGGTGATCCGGCGGTACACCAACGCTACGTGCTGCAAAGCGTTTCTCAAGACCGCGACAGAATCAAACCCATTGAAGCGGCGCTGGCCAATTCGCTGGGCACTTTTCAGATAACCAAGGCCTCCATTGGAAACTTGGCACAAACCAATTTGCCATTCGTGTACGACTACTCGGTGGTGGCGGAAAATTATGCCAAGTCCGCCGGCGATTTATTGCTGGTGCGACCGCGGGTGATTGGATATGAATCGCAGAATTTCATGGAGACCAAAGAAGCGCGAAAATATCCCGTTGAATTTGCCGGCCCCTGGCACAACACCGATACCTTTGAGATCGTGCTTCCCGCTGGGTACGAAGTAGACGACCTACCTCCGCCGGTCAACGCGGATTACAGTTTCGCGAGCTACCACAGCAAGGCGGAAGTCACCGGCAAAACATTGAAATACACACGCACGTTTGAAATTAAGGAATTGAGTGTGCCGGTCAGCAAAGCAGAGGAACTGAAAACGTTTTATCGCGTGATCGGAAATGACGAGCGCAATACCGCGGTTCTAAAGCCCGGCCCGAATTAAATTCGCGAGTGTTCGCCTGGCGCTCAGAGAGTAACGACTCAGCTTAATTTTGCGAGGCGCTCGCGGACGAGATCGCTGAGTGTTTTGCCGTCGACGGATTTGCCTTCGAGTGCGGATTTTGCCGCTTTCACTACCGCGCCCATTTGCTTCATGGAATTTGCGCCGGTTTCGGCGATAGCTTTGTCGATGGCGGCGTTCATATCGTGGTTGCTGGCGCTTGCGGGAAGATAGTGTTCAAGGATGGCCAGCTCTTTGGTTTCTTTGTCGGCGAGTTCCGGGCGATTGCCCTTGGAAAATTGCTCGATGGATTCCTTGCGCTGCTTGACCAGTGTTTGCAGAATCTGAATGGATTCGGCCTCGTCCAGCGCGCGAATTTTTTCTACTTCTTTGTGTTTGATAGCGGCTTTCATGCCGCGCAACACGCTCAGGCGTAGCTCGTCCTTGGCGCGCATAGCGTCCACCAAATCTTTTTGAATCCGCTCAGACAGACTCATCACCGGGCTCCTCAAATTGGTTCGTAAGCGCTGGGCGCTTTCGCGCGAGATAATAGTGTTTCAAAATTATCACACAATGTTCGCCGGTTGCATTGACACTGCGCTGAGGGCTCGCTACCGTTGATGGTTAACGAAATACAAAAATTTCACTTAGACAGGCGGAGAAAAAGCGCATGAAAGTAATTGTCGCCGACAAAATTAGCGAGCGAGGTGTGCAGCTGCTCAAGGAGCAGCCCGGCTGGAACGTGGTCCTGACGACAAAAGACAACCTGGTCGCGGAAATCGCGGATGCGCAAGCGCTCATCGTGCGCAGTGCCACGAAGGTTACCTCCGAGCTTCTGGATAAAGCGCCGAACCTGCGCTGCGTGGGACGCGCTGGCGTGGGCGTGGACAACATCGACCTGGAAGCCGCCACCAAGCGCGGAATTATAGTGATGAGCACGCCGGGTGGAAACGCCGTGAGCGTTGCGGAGCACACTTTCGCGTTGATGCTTTCACTGGCGCGCCAGGTGCCGCGCCTGGATAAAGCCATTCACGAAGGCCGCTGGGAAAAATCGAGCGCTGCGGGCATGGAAATCAGCGGCAAGACGCTGGGGCTTATTGGACTTGGGCGCATTGGAAGTGAAGTGGCCATGCGCGCCGAAGCCTTTGATATGCGCGTGCTGGGTTATGACCCGTACATCAGTGAAGCGGCGGCCAAGGAGTTTTCGGTCGAGCTGGTCCCGTTGGAGCGCTTGCTGGCGGAGAGCGATTTTGTTTCGTTGCACACCGCGCTAAGCCCGGCGACGCAAAATCTAATCAATGCGGGGTCGCTGGCTAAGATGAAAAAAGGCGCGTTCATTATCAATGCCGCGCGCGGTGAGTTGATCGAAGAAGCCGCTTTGGCCGATGCGTTGAAGAGCGGGCACATCGGCGGCGCAGGCCTGGATGTTTTTGCCTTGGAGCCGCCAAAAAATTCGCCGCTGGTCGGGTTGCCCAATGTAATTGCCACGCCGCACATCGCGGGATCCACTACCGAGGCTCAAGAAGAAGTGGGCACGCAGGTGGCAGTGCAAGTGAAAGATTACCTGGCTGAAGGAATCATCAGGAATGCAGTGAATCTGCCGGTGCTGTCCGCCGAGCAATATCGCCGGGTGCGCCCATACATGGAGCTCGCGGAGCGCTTGGGCTCGCTGGTGTCGCAGGCGTCCGACACACGGCCCTCGAGAATTCGCATTCGTTATGCGGGAGAAGTTTCTGAAGTTGGTACACACTTGTTGCGTAACGCCGTGCTGGCCGGCGTGTTGAACGCGGTGCTGGATGAAAAAGTAAATGTGGTGAACGCTCCGGCGATTGCAGCGGCGCGCGGCTTGAAAGTAGAGGAAGAAACGCGCAAGCGCGAGCACGGCTTCCCCAACACTCTGGAGATTTCCGTGCTCCCGCAAAGCGGCGCATCGCAGGAAGGCTTCAGCGCGGAAGGCACGGTATTGTTTGATGGTTCGCCGCGAATTCTTCAAATCGAAGGCATCCCGCTCGAAGCCCAGCTGGAAGGCACCATTTTATATTTGCGGAACCGGGACGAGCCTGGAGTTATCGGGCAAGTTGGCACGATGCTGGGAAAGTACGGCGTAAATATCGCCACATTTGCGCTGGGCCGCAAAGCTCCCACGCAGGGCGCGCAAGCGGTTTCCCTGGTGCGCCTGGATGGAGAAGTCTTTAATTCCATCCTGGAACCCATGCGGGGCATCCCGGCGATAACCTACGCAAAGCTGCTGCGTTTAAATTAAACCCCGGATTTCGTCTCAAATTAAAATTCCAGGGTACTGGTTCGTCAACGAATGGACACCGGTGCCCTTACCGCTCCCCTTCCTGGCAGTTTCGTAACGACTTAATCAAATGATCATCGCGAAGCTTGATTGCTGCAAGAATTATTAAGATTTTGGCTAAATAATATCCACGTTATATCTGCACAGGAATAATTCCCGAGTCTTTTCGCTGGGTTCAAACCACAGTTGATTTCCGTTTTATAAGTGCTTGACATGGAATGTCGATTTGTCCTAAAAGTTATGCCATTCGGTGACACTGTCGAGCGGGTGGGGTCCCTGGTCTCATTTCATAAGGTCTGGCGTTTAGCCATTTGGCGGCGGTCCTCGCCTGCCAGTCCGTTAAATTCTCGATATCAAGATTGCAGTGATTCGAAAGGAGCGGCCCATGGGCTGGTCTGCCGTAAATCGGAATTTCATTCTTGGTTCAATCGTTTTAATGCTGGTGAGTGTATCGACGTGGGCGCAAACCGGCACGACGTCGCTGCACGGAGTTGTCACAGATAAATCGGGCGCGTCAATCAGTGGCGCCACGGTGACGCTCAGCAGTACCGATCAGGGATTTCAGCGCGACACCAAAACCAATAATGCTGGAGAGTACGAATTTCTTTCGCTGCCTCCCGGCACTTACGTTTTGACCGTGGAAATGACCGGCTTCCAGAAGTTTGAGCAGACAAACTTACAGTTGCTGGTCAACTCTCCCACCACGACGAATGTAACGCTGAGCATAGGCGCTTCGACAGAAACGGTCGAAGTAACCGTGCAAGCGCAGGTGCTGAACACCACGGATGCATCACTGGGCAATGCATTCAGCGAGACCCAGGTGAAAGAGCTCCCCCTTGAAGCAGGCAATGTGCCGGAATTGCTTTCGCTGCAGGCCGGCGTTACCTACACCGGCAACCGAACTGACATTAATACGACCACTGACACACGAAATGGCGCGGTCAACGGGGCACGGAGCGATCAGAGCAACATCACCCTGGACGGAATAGACGTCAACTCTGACACCAGAGGATTTGCCTTCCAATCCGTGTTGCCCATCACGCAGGACTCGGTGCAAGAATTTCGCGTGACTACCAGTAACTACAACGCGGACGAGGGCCGTTCTTCGGGCGCACAGGTAGCCTTGGTTACCAAGTCGGGCACTAATCACTTCCACGGAGCGGTCTTCGAATCGCACCGCAATACCATCACCAGTGAACGACTACTTCGTGAAACTTGCGGAGCTGCAGAGCGGTGTGCCGAATGAGCCGCCACCGTCGAAAAGGTGCGCGAAAGGAGCAGTCCATGGAGTGGTCTTCTCTGAAGCGGCAATTTATTTTGAGTCTTGTGGTGAGCACAACGATCTGCGCTTTGATGGTGGCGGGAGCGTGGGGGCAGACGGGAACGACGTCGGTACGTGGGGTTGTTACGGATAAATCCGGGGCAAGCATTGTGGCGGCCAAGGTAACGCTGACGAACCCGCAGCAAGGATCAGAACGGGAAACGAATACCGGATCAGAGGGCGAGTACGAGTTTTTGTCCCTGCAGCCAGGAGCCTACCTGCTAGCGATAGAGGCTCCGG
>DATHGV010000037.1:0-3964 GCA_035490135.1 Candidatus Methylomirabilota bacterium | reverse complement strand
CGGCGGTCAGGGTGTCGTGTATCGCGCCCGGCAGAAAAGTCTAAACCGCACAGTAGCTCTCAAAGTAATCGGTCTGGGACATTGGGCCACTGAAGCGCATCTGAAGCGATTCCGCCGCGAAGCCGAAGCTGCCGCCAGTTTAGAGCATCCCGGTATCGTCCCAATCCACGAAGTCGGCGAGCGCGATGGGTCATGCTACTTCAGCATGAAATTCATCGAAGGGGGACAACTCGATGCAGTTGCCAAGCGCGAAGCAATGCCGGTCCGGCGCGCCGTGGAATTGATCGCCAAAGTCGCGCGTACAATTCACCACGCTCACGAGCGCGGCATACTTCATCGCGACATCAAACCAGGAAACATCTTGGTTGACCAAAAAGGTGAACCACACCTCACCGACTTTGGACTGGCGCGACTGGTTGAGACAGAGAGCACCGTCACCCGTACAATGGAAGTGCTGGGCACGCCCAGTTACATGGCTCCGGAACAGGCGGTAGGAAATAACGCGGCCGTCAGCAGTGTCACCGATGTTTATGGACTCGGCGCAGTGCTTTACCAATTGCTCACCGCGCATCCGCCCTTTGCAGGCGGCACAACCTACGAAACGATTCGGTTAGTGCTGGATACCGAGCCGCGGCAACCGCGTCTGTGGAATCCGAAAATAGATCGCGACCTCTCAACAATCTGCCTCAAGTGTCTCGAGAAAGATCCAAAGCGCCGCTATTCTTCCGCTCTCGCGCTGGCTGAGGATCTCGAGCGCTGGATAAAGCATGAGCCGATTCTGGCCCGCCGCACTGGAGTCTTCACTCGTGGACGGAAATGGGTGCGACGCAATCCAACCAGCGCGCTTCTAGCAGCGTCTCTGGTTGCTTTGGCAGCGGCCGCCGGCTGGATTGTTTGGAAAACTGAATTTATCCGGCAACCGGTAACAACTGGAATCGCCGTGCTGCCATTCGAAAATTTAAGCGACGAAAAAGAGCACGCGTTCTTTGCCGACGGCGTTCAGGACGACATCTTGACCAAGCTCGCAAAAGTAGCCGATCTGAAGGTGATCAGCCGGACGAGCGTCATGAAATATCGCGGTAAACAGGATGTGCGCCAGATCGGCGATGCGCTGCGTGTCTCCCACGTTTTGGAGGGAACAGTGCGGCGTTTTGGCGGGAAGGTGCACGTAAATGCGCAGTTGGTGGACACTCGCACCGACGCCGGCATCTGGGCGGAGGAATATGACCGGAATTTGAATGATGTGTTCGCAATTGAAACGGAAGTGGCTCAGTCAATCGCAAATCGACTCAGAGCCAAAGTGTCAGCTCGCGAAAAGATGGCCATGCAAGAGTGGCCGACCAAAGACCTTGTTGCCTACGATCTTTATGTCCGCGCGGCGTCTTTGATCGACAGGGCTGCGCATCTACGCGAGCATAGTAAAGAGCAAGAGAAGGATTATTTCCAAGCCATAGAGTTACTCAACCAGGCGATCGCGCGAGATCCAGCTTTTCTTCTCGCATATTGCAGGGTGGCTGAGGGACACGACGAGCTTTACTTTCGAAGCTTCGATCGCACGCCGAGTCGGTTGGAGCTGGCGAAATCCGCAATCGATTCGGCTTTTCGACTGAAACCAGACTCGGGCGAAGCGCACCTTGCCCTGGCTGCGCACTTTTACCATGGCTACTTTGATTACGACCGAGCCCGCTCCGAACTTGCTATCGCCCAGCGCACCTTGCCCAACAACGCACGAATTTTCGAATGGACTGGCTACATCGACCGTCGTCAGAGCCGTTGGAATGATGCTGTGCGCAACTTCGAGCGTGCAATGGAGCTGGATCCGCGAAACGTAAAGATACTTCTTGGTGCGGCCGTGACTTATGAGCTTATGCGCGAATATAAAAAAGAAAGAGAGGTTTGTGATCGGCTCGTTGCCATCGAACCAAACAACATTGATCACCGGGCGAGACGTGCTTGTATCGACTTGGATGAGCGAGCCGACGCCCGAGCTGCGCATTCTGTTGTAGGAACGGGTCTTCCTCTCCGTTTCTACGAGCGCGACGCCGTCGCCGCCGATCGCGCGTTGGCGGCGCTGGGTGCGCAGGGCGAGGATACGTTTGATGCAAGAGGCATAGGTGGGACGAGATTTAGCCGAGCTTATTTGGAGGGTTTGGTAGCTCGGATGAAAGGAGATGCCGTCACGGCGCAGGCCGCCTTTACTGCCGCGCGTGCGCGACAGGAGGAAGCGGTTCGCGCGCGGCCTGATGACGGCCCGGTTCTCTGCGTTCTCGGTCTGATCGATGCTGGCCTTGGGCGAAAAGAAGAAGCGCTGCGGGAGGGCCGTCGGGCGCTCGAGCTTGCGCCTATAGCGAAGGATTCCTTGGATGGCGCGGACGTCCTTTATTTTTATGCCGTGATCTGTGCGTGGACTGGCGAACACGACCTGGCGATCGAGCAACTGGAAACTCTCGCGAAAATCCCGGCCGGTGTATGCTATGGCGATATTCGCCTTGATCCCAATTGGGACCCCTTGCGCGGCGACCCGCGCTTCGAAAGAATCGTCGCCTCCCTCGCGCCGAAGTAAAACTTCACCATGGATTACACGGATAACATAGATACAGACATGATTCAGAAGGAGTGGTAGGGCGCGACCGCCGGGCGGCGCCGAATCGAGTGCCCAACTGTAGGGCGTCTGTGTCAGACGCCAGCCAAGAATCCATCCGTGACGTCCGTGCAATCCGCGGTTCTTAAGTCTTCCGCAATTTTCCGCGTAACAGCCGGCCAATTTTCGCGCAGTACATCAGTGAACGGCCAGAAGTGGCTTCTCACAGTGGGAAGTCAAAGAAGGCCAAAACAATGAAAGAAAATTAGTATATGAAAAATCGAAATAGCATATTCACAATGGTTCTGCTCGCGTTTAGCTGCTTTGCGCTTTTGCCCCTAGCGAGGGCATCAGTCGTGGGCCCGCCGCAAAACGGCAATACGGCAGACGGTTTTGACGCTCTTCGTAGCCTCACCACAGGCGTGTTAAACACGGCCATTGGTCGTAACGCGCTACTTAGCAATACAACCGGCTCCATTAATACAGCCACCGGTGGTTCAGCGCTTCTTAGCAATACGACCGGCAACTTCAACACGGCCACTGGCCGTAGCGCGCTCTTTAGCAACACGACCGGCAGTGGCAACACAGTCACCGGTTTTTTTTCACTCTTTAACAATACAACCGCCGAGAGGAACACGGCCAACGGTGTTGCCGCGCTCTTTAACAATACCACCGGCGAGGACAACATCGCCTTGGGCTTTGGCGCCGGTGACAATCTTACCACCGGCGATAACAATATCGATATCGGCAACGAAGGTATTGCTGATGAGGCAAACACTATCCGCATCGGCACGAGCGGAACTCATACTGCCAGCTTCATCGCCGGTATTAGCGGGACAGCTGTAGCAGGCGCAGCAGTTGTTGTCAATGCGGACGGTCAACTTGGCGTGGCCGCATCGTCGGCGCGTTTCAAGACGGAGATCAAGCCCATGGAAAAAGCGAGCGAGGCAATTCTTTCACTGAAACCTGTGACCTTCCGCTATAAGGAAAAGATCGACCCGAACCATACTCCGCAGTTCGGCCTTGTGGCGGAGGAAGTGGCAAAGGTGAACCCCGCTTTGGTAGCTCGCGACGCCAAAGGCGAGATCTACACCGTGCGCTACGAGGCGGTGAACGCGATGTTGCTCAATGAGTTCCTGAAAGAACACCGCACAGTGGAGGAACTAAAGTCTACTGTCGCAAAACAGGAAGCGATCATTGCACAGCAGCAGAAAGGAATGGAGGCTTTCGCTGCGCGTCTCGAAGAGCAGGCATCGCAAATCGAAAAGGTGAGTGCACAGTTCCAAGTGAGCAAGCCTGCGTCGAAACTGGTCGTGAATGATCAGTAACGCTGCCAAGTCTAGCTACCTGTCACATCTCACAAAGAGCCGCTACGCTGCGGGC
>DATHGV010000036.1:0-4501 GCA_035490135.1 Candidatus Methylomirabilota bacterium | reverse complement strand
TCGCGCCATACACAAGCACTCGCGACGTTCCGGTCAGGCGTTCATCAGCGTAAACTGTGCGTCGATTCCTTCCTCTTTGATCGCGTCGGAGCTGTTTGGCCACGAGAAAGGCGCCTTTACCGGCGCGGTGCAGCGCCGCCAAGGCCGCTTTGAGTTGGCACATTCCGGTACGATTTTTCTAGACGAGGTGGGCGATCTTCCCGCAGAGACCCAGATTACACTGCTTCGAGTACTTCAAGAGCGGCAGTTCGAACGAGTGGGAGGTAACCGAATTCTTCCCGCCGACGTTCGCGTCATAGCCGCAACCAACCGCGATTTAACAACAGCCATTGCCGCCGGAACGTTTCGAGCCGACTTGTTTTACCGGCTTAACGTTTTCCCGATTGAGGTGCCTCCTCTGCGCAAACGGAGGGAGGACATTCCGATGTTGGTCGAGTACTTCGTTAAACGCTACGCAGAGAAAGCCGGGAAGCAAATCCGCAAAATCGACAGGAATACGCTGGAACAGTGCCAGTTGTATCCTTGGCCGGGAAATATCCGTGAGCTGCAAAACATCGTTGAGAGATCGGTGATCCTGAGCAGCGGCGACACTTTTTGGATCGAAAAAGCTTGGCTGGCCAGCCAGGAGGCAGCTCGTCAAGAGTTGCCAGGTCCTTTGCCAGACACTCTTCAAAATCAGGAGAGAGAAATTATTGAAACCGCCCTAGCCGAAAGTAAAGGGAAAGTCGCCGGCCCCGAAGGTGCGGCAGCGAAACTCGGAATTCCCCGCTCGACGCTGGACTCGAAAATCAAGCAGCTGGGCATCAAGAAACACAGATTTATCTCTGAGTGGTAGTAAATCCCTCCTTTTAAGTCCCGCAAATCCGGCACTTGCCGAAGTCTCGTCATTCTACAGTTGTGTCGAGCCCCATGTTTTCAATGTGTTGCATCTGGCCTGTGTATTGCATTCTCACTTACGCCAGCGACCGATGAGCGGCAACGCAAACCATCGCGACCACCGAGACTTGGGCCAAACACACAATTGATGACCTTCAGGATCGAGAGATCAGCCCGGCAGGGATCCACGGTTTTTATCCTAAGCGGGCGTATGAAGGCGGAACAGGTCGCGGAGCTGAAGGAGCTTTTCGATACGGACTATCAAAGCATCATTCTCGACTTGCAAGAGATGAGGCTGGCGGATCGCTACGCAGTGAAGTTCCTCAGGAGTTGCGAGAGGGACGGAATCAAGCTTGAGAACTGTCCGGCGTACGCTCCGCGAGTGGATGGACAGAGAAGAAGATTGAGGGAACCGCGACGTGACGCTGCTGCGGCTCAGGTTTGAAGGAGGAAGTCCATTGTGGTGATGACTACATTTTTCTCGATGCAGAGCGAAACCTCAGTGGACAGCGATCTTCGAGCGTGGAGCGAGGAGCACTTGATAGCAGCCGCCAGGACTGGAAGACGAGCTCCCTTCGAAGAACTTTGCGAACGCCATGTTAAACAAGTCTTCCGTGTCATTCATCGGATCATGCGAAATCGCGAAGACGCGGAAGATGCAGTGCAAGATTGTCTTCTGAATGCCTTCGCCCATATTAAGGATTTCGATGAAAGATCTCGGTTTGTAACCTGGCTGACACGCATCGCCATCAATGCGGCGCTGGCGAAGTTTCGTAAGAACCATTGGAAACGAGAAATTCCGATAAATGAACCAAACCCGCCCAGCGAACTCGAACGGTACAGTGAGATTCAAGATGACGCTCCGGATCCAGAAGAGATTTACCGCCTTCGTGAACGGAGAGAGATTCTGAATACAGCCATTTTGGCGCTACGGCCACAAGCTAGAAGGGTCGTGGAGCTCTACCAATTGCAGGAACACTCACTCAGAGAAACTGCACAAATTCTGGGGATCTCGACCGGGGCAGTAAAAGCGCGGATGTTTCACGCGAGAGTTGCCCTGCATCGAATGCCCCTGCTACAGAGTGTTGCCAGGTCTAAATCGGCTGAGCGCCAGGCAGATAAAGGGGCATCTCAATGGCAGCAACAATGAAAACCGCAATTTCTCCGTTTTGGCAACCTAAAACGGAGCCCAATGCCAACTCGATCCACTTCCTCGATGAGGATCTGGCTTTGGTGCCAGCTTCTGGCATTCCCGAGGAATTTCGTAAACTATCTCGCTTCTTGCCGGTTATCGTGCTTGTTCCGAAATTGACTGTTCATGATAAGACGATCGAGAAAAAGCCGGGACCCAATAAGTCTGTGCCTGGCCTCATCGATACCAGCGATGTCTGCATACCGCTGGATGCAGCGAAGACCTGGTTGAGAAATCCCAATGTCACAGACACGTTTGAGTTTGGGGGAGTGAAGGGACGTTTTTCAACGATGGAAGTTCATCGCAATGGCCGACCCGTGATTCTCACATGTAAGGAATTCAAAACTCTCGCGCATCTGATCAAAAACCCACGGAGAGTGATCTCACGCGACGAACTACTCAATGAAGTGTGGGGATACGAAAACTATCCTTGTACAAGAACTGTCGATAACCACATTTTGAAGTTGCGCAAAAAACTAGAACCAGAGCCTAGTCATCCCAAGCACTTTCATACGGTCCATAGTTCTGGTTACAAGTTCCTGCCCTAATAAGTCTATATCCAATTTTGCACGAGGAGAAACTGAAGAGATGGCCATGTCCAAGTCCGTAGTGTTCCTCGCAGCCATATTTCTCGGCTGGAGCGTACCCATAGGCCACGCGCAATCACCCAGGCGAGTTGAAATCATCGCCAAGAGATTTACCTACGAGCCAGATACGATCACTCTCAAGAAGGGGGAGCCGGTCGTCCTTGTTGTGCACAGCATCGATGTTACGCATGGCATTAAGATCGAGGCATTCAACATAAAATCGGATGACATAAAAAAGGACAAGAAGACCGAGGTTCGTTTCATCCCGCAGCAAACCGGTCATTTTGAAGGCCGGTGCTCGCGCTTTTGTGGCAAAGGCCATGGAGCTATGAAGCTACAAATCGAAGTGGTTCCATAGTCGCGTATGACATCAGAGGGTTGGGAGTTTGAAATGGAACAGCACAAGATGTCGGCGCAGGGCATGGCCCGCTCGGTAATAAAGCGGACCTCACGAAATCCGGGGCATGCTCATCACGTCGCCCGATCGTGTTCAGAGATGATTGAAGTCCTGGAAAGTCCGCACATGAAGACATCGCGGAAATCATCAACTCCGACCAGGGGATCCAAATCGTCTATTTTGACGCTGTGAGTCTCCGATCGAGTATTTTTCCGACAAGGAATCCGTCAACTCAAATCGCAAAAAGGAGCTACAAAAATGGGTAATTCCATGAAGGATACGCGAGTAGCAAAAGGAATGTCTCAGTTCTTCTTCATCGTTTTATTGCTGTTGACCTGTGGCGTGCTCTCAGCGCAAAACCAAGAGCATCGCATTCGGAATATTGTTCTAGTTCACGGCGCATGGGCCGATGGCTCTGGCTGGAAAGGCGTTTACAACATTCTCGTCAAGGACGGCTACAACGTCAGCATCGTGCAAGAACCGGAAACTTCCTTTAAAGACGACGTGGTTACCGCCAAGCGCGCTCTCGCTCTACAAGATGGACCGTGCATCCTTGTCGGTCATAGCTACGGGGGAGCCGTAATTACCGAAGCGGGCACGGACTCATCCGTGGCTGGGTTGGTGTACATCGCGGCCCACATGCCCGACGCTGGAGAGAATGAAGCTGACGATGGAAAGCGCTTTCCAAGTGACCTCAGCAAGTCTGGTGCGATAAAGAAGACAGCAGACGGTTTCACGTACCTCGATCCTACGCGGTTTCATGAGTACTTCGCAGCCGACCTGTCCGCGGAGCAGGCCGCTTTCATGGCTCAATCTCAGGTGCTCAACTTCGCTGACAATTTTAAAGCAGTCATCACCACGGCTGCCTGGAGAGGCAAGCCGAGCTGGGCGTTGGTAGCCGGAGCAGATAGAGCCATCAATCCCGACCTCGAACGCTGGTACGCCACGCGAGCCAACAGCCACAAGGTCGAAGTCGCCGGAGCCAGTCATGCCGTCTACATTTCCAGACCGAAAGAGGTTGCAGCTCTGATCGAAGAGGCCGCGTCGCACGCTCGCTAGAAGAACTCACTCGGAAATGTCGGCTATCAGGTCGCGTTTAAACCAGCTTCGCACCATTCGCGACGATAAGCCATGTCGAGCCGTAATTGCGCGGCGTAGAGGTCCATCAAGTTCTGCGAATGGCCCATCCACAGTTTGATCAGGTTCTCCGGTACCCCTGCCTTGCGAAGTACCGCAAAGCGAAAGCGCCGAAAGGCGTGGAATCCACCTCGATTCCCTGCCCCGTGCAACGCTTTGAGTGAGTTGCGCTGGTCAAAAAGCCGTCCAGCTCTCGTCGTGAAGAGGTAGCCATCCTTTCCTTCCGTATATCGACGTAGAACTTGTGCCAATGATGAGATTTTGGACGCAGTTTCGGTTGGTCTATGAGATGACGTCTGGCATGATGTCAAA
>DATHGV010000035.1:0-7798 GCA_035490135.1 Candidatus Methylomirabilota bacterium | reverse complement strand
TCTATGAGCTCGATTAACCCGTAAGCGCTCTAGCGGCAGCGGGCGGTAACCGCATGTGACGACTAAATTCATTCGGTTTCGATATTCAATTCGCGCTCTGTTGCAGAATTCCAAACAGCGATGGTTTTTGCCGTTGGTAGCTCCCTCTAAGGAATGGGGGCGGTGGGAGCAGTTCACATTACTTGGCTTGCTACTAGTCTTCACAGCCTTGGCCACTTATCAAATTCACTCGCCTGGGCTTTATATGGACGAAATGGATTTCGTCGGGGCTGCGACTGGGAAGCGGCCGTACCGAGGCTGGCTGGGCATACCGCTGATGGTTTTCCCCTACATCGGAGCACTAAAAGCCTGGATCTACACACCTATTTTCGCGTTGTTCGGCGTTTCTGCCCTGAGCATCCGTCTCCCGGTTGTGCTGATCTCATGCGGCACTCTAGCGTTAGGGTATGCACTCGTCCGCAGGAATTTAACTCCCGGGTGGGCGACAGCATTCACCGCGGCGTGTGTGGTTCATCCAGGCTTTGTCATGCAAACGAAGGTGGACTGGGGGCCCGTCGTCCTCATGCTCTTCTTCAAGGCGCTGTGTCTCTATCTTTTGGTCAAATGGCTGGAAACCCCCCGTCTTTTCTCCTGGTCTTTAGTCGGGACGATCATGGCCTGCGGTCTGGGATTTTTCGACAAATTTAATTTTATTTGGTTCGTTGTGGCTTTATTTGGCGCAACACTTGTCGTCTACTGGCGAGAGATTCGCGCAAAGCTGACAGGTGTTCCTAAGAATCTCGTCGCTGCGATGGCGATAGCTATTATAGCCGCGGGAGCTCTCGTTTTATTGATCGTACTGCCGCTGGTGCAGCCTCCTCACATGCAATCGGTTTCGAGAAGGGTCTCACAAATTTGGTCGCTCTACGAGTCCACTTCCGCCGGCGGTGCCACCGCTTTCTTGTGGTTCAAGAGGCCTCCTGCCATGCCGTTGTGGCCCGGTTGGGCAGTGTTGGCTGCCACCGCGAGTTTTCTATTGCTGGCGCTGGCATTTTACCGCCGCAGGCCGAGTTCGGACTTTCTCGTTCACTCCAGGGCCCTGCGGTTCTGCATCTGGTGTCTGCTAATGTTCGCTGCCATTTTCGTGCAGATTGTAATCACGCCCCAGGCTGGAGGACCACACCACACTCTAATGCTCTTTCCTCTCGATTTGTTAGCCTGTTTCGCTGCGGCATTTCTCTTCACGAACACCGTGTCCGTCCGGAAGCGCTACGTCGCGATACTGCTGGAAGGAATCGTCTTATTGATTTGGGCGGGTTCTGAGATACAAAGTTTACAGAGCCACTTTCGCCGTTTCCGCGACGTAAGCTCCTTTCGGGGCGCCTGGAGTCCGCGCGTGGAATTACTCGCGGATTATCTGAACATTAACGGAAAGCATGTGGATAAGATTTATTGCGTCGATTGGGGTATGGCACACCAATTGGCAGCCTTGTGTCAACTCGACATAGGGCGGAAGATAAGGGATAAGTGGCCGACCTTCAAAGACTGGTCGGCGCAAAAGCCAGATGCGCAGGCAGCGGTCAAAGCGACCTTCTTACCGGATCTGAAGGCGCTCTATCTGACATTTACAGAGGAAAATTCGGTTTTCCCAGACGCGAGGCGCCATTTTTTACAGATGAACAGCTTGGCCGGAAATGCGGCCCGGCCTGTAACATTTGTTCCTCCTGCGCTCGGAGAAGTTTACCAAGTTTTCGAGAGTGGCACGGGCGCAACTGATGAATCTATCCGCGACAAGTAGTCGAGGACCAGCTGTCAACCGTAGGATGCATCTGTTTAAGTTCTGCTGCGCGCATTCAGAGCGTTGACTTTTCTCAAGACTCTCCCGGTGATTACTCCGTGGGACAACACGCGTAACACGACCGAAGCCGTTATCAAGGCGGTTCGCAATTATTACTTGGAGCGAAAATATCCGAGCTTCGACAACCTCGCGCTGTGTGACATCGCTTTGCGCGCTGCCAAGGAAGTGTGCGACAAAGACCGCGGCGTCGGCGATTTCGGCACCATTGGTTAAGTAGACAAAATGCGGGCTAACTCCTCTTTTCAGCTCAAACGAATTCTTGACGCCAAAAAAACCTTGTCGTCTTGATGCGCCAGTAAAAAGAGAATCTTCTTATGGTGCGCCATTTAAATGAGTGTGTTCGACTGATCAAATATATCAGTCGACCGGAAATGCACCAACGAATGCTATCGCAAGGCCTTGGGAATTGCTCTCGTATTCGCCATTCGGACCGGTGACTTCTCGAAACAGGTCAAGTCCGGTTACATCGTTAGCCGATGGAAGGATGGCTACCCACAAGAGAGACTCCGATTGCCAAATCCGTTCAAGGTAGAGCTGCCGATCCCGATGTTGAATTCGGATGCGCACATGCCCGCCCTCGGGGACCGCGCAGTGGTATCGCAATACGATTAGCAGCTTCTGTTGGCACGGCGGGATGTTAAATCTGCCGGGTTGAGATTTTAACATCAAGGTGATTGGCCTGCCCTGTTCGGCCCCTTGTGCACTAAATTGCCAGCAGTCCGCTGGAAAGAAATTCGCTATCTCATTTTCGTCTGCCGCTTGAATATCTGGAAGAAGGGAGCAGTCATGAAGGAGAATCCTCCTGATCCGATCGTTGAAGGCGTAGACGATACCACCCTTTTTTTCAAAGCCGTCCTGCAAGGCGGGATTGCGCCGGTGTGCTTGGCCGTTGGGCTTTTCAACAATGATTTGGACTGCAGCGCCGAAGATCTCCGATAGAGCGGTTCGAAACCTTTCCTGATCGGAAACAGATGGAAGGTTGCAGAGCGATTGAGCGATCTGCTGAGCGAATGGCCGTAGCTGCTCGGGCGATGGCAGGTGGAACTGCATGCCTTCGGCCACATCATCAAAGTACTGCATGGCCGTAGCGCGTCGCTCAGCCAACGTTGATTCAATGATGTTGGATAAATTCTCGGGACCTTTGTGGCGGCTATCCAGCCAGAACTTTTCCAACTCACCCATACAGTCTCCCGGAGTTAATACGAGTTTGGTGATCTTTGTGTTCGAATTGAGCAGGTCGAGCAGGCGCCGGAGTGGGATCATCTGATTCTCTATCATGCCGAACAATGTTTCGGGTCTGCTGCCAGGATAGGGTTCGGCGAAAGTGCGAATAACTCCCAGGTCATTCAAAGCGCGCTCAAACTTCGTGAGATTTGCCGGTCGGTTGGTTCGGAATGCATAAAAGCAACATTCTCGATGGCACGGCTCGTTGAGTAACAAAAGCAGGCCACCCGGTGCGAGTACGCGTTGAAGCTCGGAAATAACTATCTCATACTTCCAAGTGTGATGAATAGCAGAGCTGATATGTATCAAGTCGAAGGAATCTGCTTCGAAAGGCAGGGCATGAAAATCGCCCGCCACAAGCTGTGGTCGGGCTGAGATGCCAGCGGTGTCCGCCATTCGCCTGCCTAATTGCAGCGCTTTGGCCGAGATATCGAGCAAAGTAACATCGCATTTCAGTTCCTGCTGTAGTCGGTAGCCGGTAGTGTGCGCATAACTGGCCACCTCCAGAACTTTCATCTCGTGTGCTCTGGAACGGCGGCCGTGATCGTCCAGGGCAGACAAGACGTAATTATAATGGGCGTCACTCACCTGTCCCAAATTAGGATCAACCGTCAAGGAGTGCCAGGCACACTCCCCGACCAGGGCCTGGTACTCCCCGATTAAATCTAAATTGCCATGGTCCACTGTTTGTGTCGCCGCCTTCGCCTTTTAACCAATACGCGCTCTGATACCCGTTTCCGACCGGCCCGTTCTGATTTACTCGCGTCGCGGACCGAATATGTTATAGTTCTTTTGGGAGTGCAAATAAACGATCGGATCGAACGTATCAATGCCGATGCGCCTTGCTACCCCGAATCAGAATTCCTCCTCGGGACGAACGTGAGCATGGAAATCGGTTCGCCATTCTAATCAACATGGAGAGCCAAACTAATCTTGAGCCCGGGATGTTGTGTTTTCAATGCAATATCTGCGGCGAGCACTGCCAGACCGCGTTGGATCGGCTTGGCCGGGAAGAGGTCTCCTGCAAAGGTTGCGGCTCATCCCCCCGAGCCCGCGCCATCATCCGCGTACTTTCCACCCAGCTTTTTGGTAAAAACCTCCTCTTGAGCGATTTCCCTGCGCGTCCCGATATTCATGGGTTGGGAATGACTGACTCGAAAGGCTACGCAACCAGGCTGGCTGAAAAATTCAGTTACCGAAACACCTATTACCACAAAGAGCCGAGACTCGACATTTCCGCGGTGGAAATCCCTGCGCATCTTCTATCCAACGATTTCGTTATCTCCTCAGAAGTGTTTGAACATGTCGTTCCACCGGTTAGCCGAGCATTTGAGAACGTTTCGAAGATGCTAAAACCTGGGGGGCTCTTTATTCTCACCGTGCCTTATACGAACAACAAAGACACGATCGAACACTTCCCGGAACTTTATGATTTCACGGTCGTCGAGGATCACGAAGCCGTCGTTCTAAGAAATAGGACCAGAGAAGGTGTGATCCAGGAATTTAGGAACCTCGTTTTCCACGGCGGACCAGGCACCACCCTTGAGATGCGCGTGTTCTCTGAAAATTCTATTATTCAGCACCTCAGAAACGCCGCTTTCCATGCGATCAAGGTTCACCGCGAACCAGATTTTGCTCACGGCGTGTGGTGGCCGCAACCTTGGGCCTTTCCGATCTCGGCCAGAAGTAACATGCTGCCAATGATTATGGCGTCACCAGATCCAGTGCCGGCTGGCGAAGGAACTGGTACGACAACTATAACTTGGAATACAGGCGACGAGACGATAGGGTACGTTTACGTCTCAGTTAACGACAGGGAAGAGTCTCTCTTTGGGCGCTCTCCCCAAGCTTCCATCGTTGCGAATTGGATCCAAACGGGCTTCAGATATCACTTTCGCCTGTACGATGGCACCGAGCGTGGGAAACTGCTCGCCGAAACAACAGTAACTCGGAACGAGACACGCAGGTGAGTGATGAACTTCAAAGTTCCCGCAATCGCGCGAAGCCTCAGCGAGAGTTGCTCAAAAGTTGGAAGCTGAATTTAATCAAGAGGCCAAATATTTTGCCGAGAAAATACAGACGATGTGGATGAACAGAGCCTTCGGAAAGAGCTTACGCAGACCGCAGATGTGAAAGGAATACAACGGTATTCCGTCGACCCAGCGCGCCTTTGAGTCGGACTCTGAACGCCTCCTTTTGAAAGCGCTGGATCCCTCACCGCCGGCGCGGGACACGTCGCCGCGTTTGCTCTCCAGATCTTTGCGAAGATTTAGGATTAATAGTTGACGCTCTGGCCGAAGTTCGCGAAGAATTCCTCCCGTTGAATGTCCATCGCACTTAAAACCGAGCGCTCGCCGCGCGCCGTTCCAATTTGATTGCGCACGGCGAGATCGATCGCCAGATTTCCTATCCAGTCGGACTCCGGGAGTGGGATAATGTTCGGGTGCTCCCCCGAGGCACCATGCCAGAATGCTTGTTTCCGAGCGCGGCGATCCCAACACAAAAATCGGCTTGTTATCTTATCTGCATTTCAGTTGCATAGTCGGTCACAGATGTGAAGCCAAGGTAATTGCGAGCCTCGATCCCTAGAGGTAAACTCGATTTTGGTCGGCAAAGGTTTTCGTTGCCGTTGATACATGTGATCGGATAAGAATAATCAAGCGACATGCTTCATCATCATTTGCCTCAGCTGATCTCGCAGCTCGCCTCGCTCGGCCGGCATGCGGTCGGTCTTTGTCATGCCGCCACACGCATGGTGACCGTTGTGCTTCACAGCCTCGAATTGCTCCGAAACGCTGGCCGCGCCGCATTCAGCACAATATATCCGCGCCAAAAACGTGAGCCGAAGAAACGGGCAACGATCAGCCGACCCCCTCCGCTATTGATTCACTATCAGATTTTCAAGAACGCAGGGACATCGTTCGAGTGGGCTTTGGAGCAAGCTCTGGGAAGCGGTTTGCAGAGACTTGATACTCCCTACCGTGACGATTTCATCTCCCGGAGGGACAATCGGGCAGCATGTGCGTGCGCGTCCCGAAGCGCTAGGTCCGAGAGAGCAATCCATATCTAAGTATTAGGCTTCGCCCGCGTGCCGGAAATGACAGCCATGGACAAACTGGAAGACCACGACCCAACAGAAACGATTTCGCCATCCTTGGCATTGGGTCACCGTCGATTTTCGCTTCGGGTAGCAACAGGTATTCTTTGCTTCGTTCTCTCGCTTCTCTTTTACTACGGTGCGGTTCTTCGCGTCGAGTTCAAGCGGACGGACTTACTCGATCTTGGCCCTTATACGGATGCGGTAGAATATTTCGCGCAGGCTAACTCGATCTTGAAAGAAGGCGCGCCGACGATCCAGATTGGCTACGACAGATTACCCTCCCGCTACCCGCCGGGCTACCCCGTCTTGATGATCCCTTGGCTGAGATTTCTGCCCCACAACGGGATTCTGGCCCCGTTTAGAACAAATCAGACGATCGGCCTGTTGCTGTTGGCAGGCAGCTTCGTGCTTTATCTTGCGATCGAAAGGCCGCTCGCTGGGGGATTGGCGGCCCTGTTGCTCGCAACTCAACCAGCGTTCGTTACCTTTAGCCGATCATCGATGAGCGACCTCAGCGGCGGAGCTGTCACAGTGCTCGCCTTTGCGCTGGTCTACTTGGGACTCGCTTGGCGGCGCCGCTGGCTGATTTACTGCGCCGCGATTGTTCTTGGGCTGTCTTTGTGCATACGGCCACAGTTAGTGTTCATGGCGCCCTTATTAATAGCCATGGCCCTCTTTCCGGTTACCGACTCCTGGACGAAGTGGTTCATGCATTGTTGTCTTACCCTTGTTGTATTCGCGGTGGCCGCGAGCCCGTACTTTATTTTGAACACTTTGCAATTTGGCCACCCGTTAAAGACGGGTTACGACTTCTGGGTACCCGCATTCGCGGACCAGCAAGCCCCTTTTTCCCTACATAATGTGCCTCGCCAACTCGCCATAATCTGGTCTGAGATTACGGCCAGCTGGGATCAATATCGGGTAGCGAACATCTTTGGCACCGGTACTTACGTGGTGGCGGCTTTCATTTTTCTGTCTATCCTCGGTCTGGCCTTTGTCCGAGTGCGGCGGTTTGAGATCAGCGTATTCTTAGCAGGAATTGTCTACTTTGTGGCGACGGTAACTTATACCTTCGCTGATGGGAGGTTCTACGTGCCTATTTTTTTTCTTTTGGTTGGGCTTGCCGTTCTGCCAGCGGAGTGGGCAGTGGGCGAAGCTCTTAAGATGCGCTTTTCGATCTCGGCGGTTGGAGTGCTGGCGGTATTGCTCCTCAGCTGTATCGGTTATCCATCACAATCAGGCTTTAGGCCCAAGAGTGGCCGATCACAAGCCTGGGACGCCCTTCATTACGGAAACCGCGATGGAAAGTCGCCCCGGTACGAGGCGCAGAAGGAATTCAGTCGCACCTTCCGAGACGCAGCTGGCATTGTTTTATCCGACGTAGACCCCCCCTATTTGAACGCCCTGCTGCCAAAGCCATTTGTAGCGGCCCCCCTCGACGCTAACCATAACTACTGCTACAGCCGGCTCTGGCATTACGGGAAGGCCGAAGCGGTTCAATTAGTCCAAAATGGCCTAGGCCACGCGACTCCCGTTTACGCCCTTCTGTTACCCTCAAAGAATGTCGACCAAGACGTCAGGCGCTTGCCCTTGATCGACGGTTACAGTTGGAAACGAAGCGAGAAATCCAATACAAG
>DATHGV010000034.1:0-40408 GCA_035490135.1 Candidatus Methylomirabilota bacterium | reverse complement strand
ACCGCAACGGCTACTTCTTTGAAAGACGGCACAAAAGCCGCCTCAGCGACAATCACCATCACCGCCCCGGCTACCGGCCCAGTCACTGTTAGTGTCGCTCCAGTCCGAGTTGCCCTCACCACCGGCCAGACACAAACCTTCACAGCCACAGTCGCGGGAAGTTCCGTTACAACCGTGCGGTGGGAAGTAGATTCCGTTGCAGGCGGCAATTCTGACATTGGGAACATCAGCGCATCAGGTGTCTACTCACCGCCAAGAAACCCCGGTACCCATACCGTTGCAGCCAGAAGCGATGCGGATTCAACGGTATCGGCAACTGCCAGTGTTGCGGTTACCGACCTCGCCGGCGTATTTACATATCACAACGATCGATCCAGGGATGGCGTGAACGGCCAGGAATATGCCTTGAATACTTCCACCGTGAAAGCTGCCACTTTCGGTAAGCGTTTTGCCTGTGCCATTGATGCTGCGGCGTACGCTCAACCTCTGTGGGTAGCCAACGTCAACATCGGCGGAGGAACTCACAACGTGGTCATTGCGGCGACGCAACACGACACCGTCTACGCCTTCGACGCGGACGCCTCACCTTGTCAGACATATTGGTCGAAGAGCTTGCTGGAAAGCGGAGAAACCTGGGGGACCAGCGGCGATGTGAATACCGACGACATTAAGCCTGATATCGGTATCGTGGGTACGCCGGTAATCGACCCCAACACCAACACCATTTACTTGGTTTCCAAATCGAAGAATGGCGGAACCTTCCATCAACGTCTGCACGCATTAAATTTGTCTGACGGCTCGGAAAGATTTGGCGGGCCGCAGGAAATTGCCTTTACCTGGAACGGAATCACGTTCGATCCTCTGCGGCAGAATCAGCGTGCCGGTCTCGCGCTGGTGAATGGCGTGGTGTATGTCGCTTATGCTTCGCACGGAGACACTCGTGTTTACTACGGCTGGGTCGTTGGTTACAACGCTTCCAACCTCTCACAAGTCTCGGTGTTCAATGACGATCCCAGTTCCGGTTTCGGCGGAATCTGGATGTCCGGTGGTGCTCCTGCCGCGGACTCGAGTGGCAACCTGTACGTGATCACCGGAAATGGAGAATTCGACGGTAACACCCAATTCGGGGACAGCTTTTTAAGGTTGTCCACCGGCGGCGGAATAAATGTGACCAGCTTTTTCAGCCCGAATAACCAGGCACACCTGAGCAAATACGATCTTGACCTCGGTTCCGGTGGCGCGGCCATTCTTGTCGATCAGCCTACTGCTCCAAACCACTTGGTCATCGGCGGAGGAAAAGAAGGCACGATGTACCTTTTGAATAGAGACAACCTGGGCGGCTATAGCAGCAATGATGGCGGCGCGGTGCAAATCTTCTCAGTGGTGAACAGAATCTTCGCCACGCCGGCGTTTTGGCAGAACACTCTCTACATCGGGCCAATCTCGGATCACGTAAAGAGTTACACTCTCAACGGCGCGGGACGATTCAACACTTCAGCTGCGTCGCAGTCGCCAAGCACTTTCAGATTCCCTGGCGCCACGCCATCCATCTCGGCGCAAGGATCATCCAACGGCATCGTGTGGGCCATTGAAAACGGCGGCACAGCAATCCTGCATGCCTATGACGCGACTAATCTTGGTTCAGAGCTATGGAATAGCGCGAACAACGACGCTGATCGAGCAGGCGGAGCGGTAAAGTTTACCGTTCCTACCGTTGCCAACGGCAAAGTGTACGTTGGCACCGCTTCAGAGATCAGCGTGTACGGATTGTCGCCTAAATAATCCATTTCACTTTCAAACTCGTTACAGTTACAAAAAAACGCCGCCAAGCTCTGGCGGCGTTTTCCTTTTTTGACGTGAAGAGTACAGCTGAAGACTCGCGATGTGCGTCAACTGCTTTGGCATCGGCATCGGATGGTGCAGATGCGCACGCGGATCATGAATCGGCTGCAAGCTCTGGCGATGAATGAGGGCCGCCGCAGGAAATCAAAACTGTGGAGCGAACAAGGACGAGCAGAACTGGAGAAACTGGCGTTGGCTCCTTGGGCGAACCGACGCCGACACGAGTTGTTGGAACTGCTGGACCGGATGAATCCGACCATCGAGGAGTTAACCGCGGCCGCGGAACAGGAGGCCAGGAAACGACCCGAGGCGCTGCGGTTGATGACTCATCCTGGCGTGGGCCCGCTTACGGCACTCGCCTACGTGTTGATCATTGGAACTCGAGTCGATTTCATCGTGGCAAGCAGATCGGCAACTACGTGGGAATGATCCCCAGCGAGGATTGACAGTGGCGGCAAGCAGCGGCTCGGGCACATCAGCAAGCAAGGCAATTCGTTGTTGCGCTTCTTGCTGGTGGAGGCTGCCCAAGCAGCTGCGCGTAACAACCCGGACTGGCGACGTCGGTACATTCACCTGGCGATGCGTCGGCACAAGAGCATTGCCAAGGTAGCAATGGGTCGCAGGCTGGGAGTGCGCTTGTACTGGATGTGGCGAAACGGTTGCGAGTATTCGTCGTCGATGGAGTCGGTTCGTACGCGGGACAGCTCGGTACCGGACATGGTGTGAAGTAAAACACCGTCCACTTGGTTGGGCATCCCGCTCCCTGTAAAGGGAGTTCGCACAAGTAATCATTGTCGAAGTACGGATCGAAGAGATGTCTGGGTCGGACTGAAGGCGATCGAAAGATTACGAACGAGCCGTGGTCGTCAATGGCCAAGGTCAACGAAGCGAACAAAACCACTCTGGGGAGTGCACGGAGAAGTGTGGTCGAAAAACAGTTTGACAGAGTCGACACTGTTAGAGGTGTGTGGAGGCCAGTGAGCAGAAACCTTGCTTTGCTTGCGGCGTTTTTCAACTTAGTCGAAGTCGCTATCGACGGCGCCAACAAGCTAAATCTTTTTGCGGCATTATTTCTATCGGGGGGCGCAGATTACCTAAAGGCATTTGAACCACATCAACTGCACGCTCTAGCGTATCTTTCTCTCAAGTTGTTTGACTACGGCTTTGGCATCAGCCTCGTATTTTTTAGCTTTGTTTGCCTGATTTTTGGGTATTTGCTTTTCAGATCGGGCTGTTTCCCTAAGACTCTTGGCGTCTTGATGACGATTGCTGGTCTGAGTTATCTGACGAATAGCTTTACGCTGATCCTTGCCCCCACACATACGCAGGGACGATCCTCCCCATTCTGGTGCTCGCCTTAATCGGGGAATTGTCATTTTGCCTGTGGCTCATTGTGAAGGGCGTGAACCTCCCGAAGTGGAACGAGAAAGCACGTCTGGCGGTTTAGCGGTGCGTCAGCCGAAATTTAGGATTGCGACTGGTGCAACCCACATTGGTAAAGGCGGCTATTCGTTCAAGCGTTGCACGCACCCTTCGCCGTTAGACATCAAAACTCGGCACTGGGAAAGCAATTTACCACGAGTGAGCGCTAGTGCCCGGCTCGGTTGAGCTCGCATGGTTATCGGACATTGAGAACTGAGTTGGGCGCAAAACCGGCGTATTCGTGATTAAATTCGATGAGCGCGCGGAAGAGGACAACTGATTCGGCGAGACCTAATTGAATTTAGACATTTGCTGACTTGAACTACATGCCTTCATAATTCGGCCCGCCGCCTCCTTCGGGCACCACCCAATCGATGATTTGATACGGATCGGCGATATCACACGTCTTGCAGTGCACGCAATTGGCGGCGTTGATTTTTAATTTTGGCCGGCCGTTCGCGTCCCGGGCCATTTCATAAACCGCCGCGGGACAAAAATATTGGCAGGGATTGCCATACTCAACGACGCATTTTGTGGCGCAAACATTTAAATCGCGAACGATCAGGTGACAAGGCTGGTCTTCTTCGTGGCGCGTGCCGGAGTGATAGACGTCGGTCAAACGATCAAAGGTCAGTTTGCCGTCGCCCTTAAAACGTTCTGGCTCGCCCTGGGTAGCGGCCGCTGCCGCGCGATCAAGCTTTTTGTACGCTTGGTAGCCTGCGTGATTGTGCATCGGATCGATGAGTCCGCGCCCACCGGAAATGAATTGCAAGCCGGTTTGGAACAATCCCGGGATCAAACCATGCTGAAAGGATTGATGGAAATTGCGAACTTCCCACAGCTCTTTTTTGATGTAGCTTTGCTCGACTTTTTGGGGGAATACGCTCAACGTTTTCGCGGAGGTGTCGCCGGCTTTCAGCGCCTCGAAAATTGTTTCCGCTGCGAGCATGCCGCTTTTTATCGCCAGATGGATTCCTTTGAGCCTTTGCGAATCGAGGAAGCTGCCGGAATCGCCAATGATCAGGCCGCCATCGAGATAATTTCGCGGCATGGCGTACCAGCCACCATACGGCAACGATTTTGCGCCATATCGAACTAGTTTCCCGCCATCGAGAATTTTCTTGAGGAACGGATGAGTCTTCCATTGCTGAAATGCGGCATGCGGATCAAATCGCGGGTCGCTGTATTCGAGCGCTACCACCAGCCCGATGGACACGCGATTGTTCGATAGTCCGTAAATCCATCCGCCGCCATACATGTTGGTGGAAATTGGCCAGCCCAGCGTGTGCGCCACGAACCCCGGCTCGATGCGGCCGGGCTGCACGTCCCACAATTCCTTGATGCCCAAGCCGTATGTCTGCGGATTAATGTTGGCGAGATTTTTTTTCTCCACCAATTGTTTGGTCAGCGAGCCGCGCGTTCCTTCGGCTAAGACGGTGATTTTAGCGCGCAGTTCATATCCGGGCGTGTAGTTGTCTTTGGGCTTGCCGTTTTTATCGACGCCTTTATCTTCCGTGATTACGCCGGCGATGCCTTCGCCCTCGTAGATCAACGACGCGCCGCCAAACTGGGTAAAAAGATTTACGCCCGCGGCTTCCACGAGCCCGCCCATCCATTTCACAATTTTGTTGAGAGAGACAACATAATTGCCCTTGTTTTTGAATGGCGGCGGAGTCAGCGGAAAACGAATGGAAGAATTTTTGGTAAAAAATAATGCCGCGTCGTCGGTGACCGGAGTGTCCAGCGGAGCGGAGTTTTTAAAGTCCGGCACCAACTCAGCCAGCGCTTTGGGATTCATGATCGCGCCGGAAAGCTGGTGCGCGCCCACCTCGCGTCCTTTTTCGAGGACGTAGATATTTTCCGTCGAGAGCGTGGGCCCGCCCGAGGCACCGCCGGATTCATTGTGTTTCTTAATGAGGTTCGCGAGGTGCAATGCGCAGGCCAGCCCGGCAGGTCCGGCGCCAATGATGAGAACGTCCGCCTCGAGCTGCTCGCGCTGTACGGTCGTCATCCTTTCATTCTAGCAAAATGGGTTCACCAATCTTGTTATGGGGCGCGAGGATTGAGATGGTGGGCAATGATTTTTCATTTGCGATCACGCTCGCTCGATAAATTGTTTACGTCGGAAGACGAGGCTACACGGCGGTAAAAATGCTGCCGTCACTTTGTACATAGCCATAGGCCATGCGCGGAGTATTGAAAGCCCATCCAGGGTTTCCGTCGCGATCAAGGAGGATAAGGCCGCCGGTGGCATGGGTGCGATGCGCAAGAATGTCGACGGATGCGCGAGCGGCGGCCATCGCCGATTCGGTTTTCGCTATTGCGTGAGTGATGAGCTGGGAGGACAAAGGGACCGGGCTTTTGTTTCCATCAGATGAGTGGCGTAGAAGATCCGCGGCGGTCTTGGCCATCACAATTTTCATGATGGCTTCGCCGTAACCGGTACAGGAAACACCGCCAGCTTCCTGATCCGCGTAACAACCGCAGCCGATCAGCGGCGAATCGCCGACGCGGCCAGGCAGCTTGCAACACGTTCCGCCGGTGGAAGTGGCGGCGAAGAGCTGGCCGTTCCGATCCATCGCTACTGCGCCGACGGTGCCTTGCTCATGCCCGCGATGAAATGACGAAGGGTGTTTGTCCATTTTGCATTTCGACCAAGCCTCACGTTCGGCATCGGTGACCAGTTCTTCGTTGGCGCACAACTCGATTCCCTGCTCCTGGGCGAAGCGCTCGGCTCCGTCGCCGACGAGCATCATGTGCGGACAATTCTCGAGGACTTGGCGCGCGAGGCGCACGGGATTGCGTAGGTGTTGCAGAGTGGCAACGGCGCCGGCGCGAAGCGTTGATCCGTCCATAACGATAGCGTCACATTCAACGCGGCCATCGAGATTGAGATGCGAACCGTAGCCGGCATCAAAAACTGGATCATCTTCCAGGATAACCACGGCGGTCTCAACGGCATCGAGCGCCGAGCCACCAGCTTCCAAGATGTGCCAACCAGCGGTCAGTGCGCGTTCGCAACCTGATTTGCAGGCCTGAACCGCGGTATCTGGAATATCCCACGCGCCGCCATGAACTATGAGTACTGGTTTCATCTGCGAATTCAGGATGGCAAAGCGACGTGGGTTTGTCCACGCACGCTGTTCATGGGAGCGGCGAAAGTGCCGCGTAACGCGTAGGTACGAATTTTCGGTTTCAGGGTTGCTTCGCGTGCTTTTTCAACACCGCTGCCATGCGTGTTTGGTAGCCGCGTCCCTGGGCTTTAAATGCTTCGACCGTGCCAGCCTCCACGCGCAGTGAGATCAGCACCTTGCGGGGTTTCTTCTGGGGGCCACGCTCACCACGTTTGCGCTTGGCGGATGCTTCCGCGAGTTCAGGAAATGCTTCACGCGCAGGTCTCATCGCGGCCAGAATGTCATCGCTCAATGCCGGTGAATCAACCGCGTCCCAATCTCTCGCGCTGATATATCGCGGCCTTTTTTTATTTTTTGCCATGATAGGCGATTCTTTCTTTGCGATTTGCTTTTCGCAAGCTAATTACACGCAACTTCAAACCACGCATAGTGAACACTAAACATGTAGACGATTGGCGATGAAACCCACGGCGATGGTGCGCGTTTCTCCGTAGCTCTGACGTGTATCAGTTCATGTCTCCGCCGTTTCGAAGTCGAATTCAGCTGCGGCAGACATGTCAACGCCGTGCTTGGCGACATTGGCGATATTCTTGTCGCGGTCAAACTCAATCGTCAAGATTTAATTGTATATACAATAAAATGGGATATCAAACTCTTTTGCCCTGTGCTGGGCACTCTTCACGCCTGCACCGGGTACAAAGAAGCCGTTAGAAGAAAAAGTCGAGGGAAACAAGCAGAGCAGCAATAGCCATCAACACTGCGGAGCGAAGCATCGAAGAGCGTGGCATTCGGTCGAATGAAGCTGATAAGCAATTGAGTAGAATTCTTAAACGCGATTGTTCGCGCGGGCTGTAGAACGGGCCGATGGGGGTGTAGCGTGAAAGGTTGCGGCGCGTTACGCTCGCTTCGCTGTGGAGCCAAAAGAAAACGACCTCACGTGCACGCCACATGGACGCAGCGCCGGCAACAAAGAATAAATAGCCGAGAACGGTTAAGAGCCCGAGATCTGGGCCTGCTCCCCAGTACATAAGACCTCATCAGCAGCCAAGACGCGACTGAACGCGACTTCCAAATAGGACGAGGCGAAACCCCTAAGGGTTACACTTCTTCGTGAATCGTGACCAGCCGGACGACCTCAAATTCTTTTTTCCCTGCGGGTGTAGCCACTTCGATTTCATCTCCGACTTTGCGATTCAGGAGCGCTTTGCCAATGGGCGAAGTGGTGGAGATCAAGCCGTGCTCCGCGTCTGCTTCTTCGGTGCTGACCAGTTTGTATTCGATCTTGATGTCGCGCTGCATATCGAGAACCGTCAGGCGCGAGCCGTAGCCAGCGCGATCCTTGGGAATGTTGGTCAGATTCAGCATGCCCAGGTCGCCCAGGCGTTTTTTCAGTTGACCGATGCGCGCGTTAACGAATCCCTGGCGCTCTTTGGCGTATTTATATTCGGCGTTCTCGGAGAGGTCGCCATGCGCGCGCGCGACGGCAATTTCCTTGGGCAAATCGACGTTCAACTCATGGGAGAGTTGGTCGATTTCCTCCAGCATCTTCTGTTTTATCTTGGCCAGCGGGTCTTGCATATTTTTATCAGCGACCTATTCCGTAGAGCGAATTAAAAAAAGACGGCGGAGTCCGGAAGTGCCGAACCCCGCTAACTGATTATAGATGGGGTGGAATTGCGGCCACAAGGGGTACTAGTTCGCAAACCACGGACCGTTTGCACTTGCCCTACGGATTACCTAACCTTGATATCCAGCGTCTGGGTCTGGGTGTGGCCAGCGGCATCCTGAATCGTCAAGGTATAAGTGGTATTTTTTTTGGGCGCAACCTCCACGCAGCGGTTGTAAGACGGCCAAACCGGATTGTCTTGCGGCTCGAGCTTCACGGTCTTGGCGTTGGCCACGCCATAACAGAGCTGCACCGTCTCGCCGCGATGGATAATTCCTGGACTGGCGTAGAAAGCCTGGATGGCCAGTTCCTTCCCGCCAAGTTGATCGATAGTCTGGCGGTCCGCATCGAGCTGCTTTTGAGATCGCTCTTCTAACGCGCGGCGCCGGAATTGGCGATTTTCCTGCCAGCGCGAGAAGAAGATCCAAAGCACATAAAGCAACACGGCCAGAAGGGCCAGGGAAGAGTACAAGATTGGGTTCTTTAAGGGCGACTTTGGAGCAGGTAGTTGAGCTGGCGATTGTCGAGCTGGCTGTGGTTCGGTCAACATGGGAGCCTTTGTCTGGTTGAGCGTGCTTATCCATTCATTTTGGAAAGCTCATTTTGGAAAGCGCGACGTATGATAGCATCACACGCCAATACTGGGCGGCCTTCTCTTAGAGGGCCTGCGGAGACGAAAGGGTGCAGTCAGATCGGTCGGCGCCTGGCTGGTACGCTGCAACCAAACAACTTGTTGCTTTCCAAAAATTCGGTTCTGGTTATATCCTCCTTCGGCCACCTGGCAATCAGGATTTTTATGCGCAAAGGTCTGGTTAGCCGGGCACGCTTGTTTTGTCGGAAAATTGCGCCCAACGGAATCAGCCTAACCCGCTTGGGCATATTGGTGAGCGAAAGAGGCTTCGGATGAATGCTTCGGAAGTGTGGCTGTTAGCTTTTCTGCTGGGGGTGGTCGCGGGGTTGCGCGCGTTGACCGCGCCTGCTGTGCTGGCGTGGGGCGCTCACCGCAGCTGGCTTAATTTGCATGGCACGCCGCTATCATTTATGGCTTCCACCGTTGCGATGGTCATTTTTGTTTTGCTGGCGGTTGCCGAATTGATTGCTGATCAACTTCCCTCAACTCCCAGCCGCACAGCGCCACCTGGCCTGATTGCGCGCATTGTGATGGGCGGATTGTGCGGTTCGGGCATTGCGGCCGCGGGAGCTCAATCACTCGTGCCGGGCGCAATTCTGGGTATTGTGGGCGCGCTTATCGGCACGTTCGGTGGTTACCAGGCGCGCACCGGATTAGTTAAGACCCTTAAAGTTCCCGACTTGGTGATCGCCACACTTGAAGATATTGTGGCTATTGGCGGTGGTTTGTACATCGTATCCCGATTCTAAGGCAAACTCATATCGGTCCTGCTGGTGCGTAAGCCGCACGCGAAACCGTACGCGAAGAAATCTTTCTGCAGATCCGAGCGCAAGGAGGGAAATGTGCAGCGAGTTTCAAGTACATCAAACACGCCAGGACGAATGACCAGCATACTGACGGACATTCATTTTTGGGTACCGCTTGCCGTGCTTCTAGGCGGTCTGCTGATCCTTAAATGGATCAACTGAATTTTTGATCTCGGGGAATCATGCAACCTGCTGCGGCGATGTCCGGCTCTGAAAGTCCAGTCCGAGATCATTGGCGAGCGAAGAAGTTGCACGCCTTGGGAGTGCTTTGCGGCTTTACCGCCGGGGCCTGGCTAGGGACCGCGGAAGCGCCGACTAAATTGGTTTCTATCGGAGTCTCACCACTAGTTATTTCGCTGATCATGGTGATCGGCGTGTTTCTGGCTCGTTGGAGTCTACCCGCTTTAATCCTTGGGACGTCCTCCATTCGCGCGGACGTGGAACGCTCACCACATCTGATTGTCTGGGCCTTGCTTGCCGGATGCATGTGGGCGGTAGCGAACACGCTGACGATTTTTGCTATACGCGACATCGGGTTGAGCATTGCGTTTCCTCTATGGAATTCGAACAGCCTATTGGGCATATTCTGGGGTTTCGTTTTCTTCCGCGAGTTGCGTAACGCGGGCTGGCGCCGTTGGACAGGAGTGCTGGGCGGTGCGCTGATCATGTGTGCAGGCGCAACGCTGCTGGCGATCGCTTCTTCGACGCAGGCCCCGGCGGGCCATTCCATGCGTGGCGTGTGGGCCGCGCTCGGCGCCGGAATACTCTGGGGCACGATGTACATTCCTTATCGCAAGGCGTATCTGTCCGGAATGAATCCTCTTTCGTTTGTTACTTTCTTCACCTTTGGTGAGCTGGGGATGATGGCCACGCTCACCGTGAGTTACCTAGGTCCCGCGGTGCTGTGGCATGAGCTGGTTGGCGCGCGTGGAGTGCTCTTCTGGTTGATGGCTGGGGGATTCATCTGGGTGATTGGCGATCTCTTTCAGCAATATGCCGCGAAATACCTGGGGATCAGCCGCGGCATACCACTATCGAACTCCAATCAACTGTGGGGCTTGTTGTGGGGAATTTTTGTTTTCGGGGAGTTACATGGAAGCGGCGCCTCCACGTATATGCAAGTGATCGGCGGTTCGCTACTGATGATGTTGGGCGTCGCAGCGATTGCATTTTCTTCCGCGACGGGCGCGGAGCAGGTACAGTGGGCAGCAGCTACGCAACGGGAATGCCAGCGCTATGGCATGGACAGCCGATTCGTAGCGGCGCGGATGCAAGGTGAAGATGTGTCGGCAGAAACGAGGGGTAGGCGGCGGCCGCTGGATTGGATTGTGGTGGCGGTGGCTACTAGCATCTTTGTGTTTTTTGCGAGTTTGGCGCACGCACCAAGTTTGCCTTTTAATGGGCCAATTGCGGCATTCTTGAGCGTGGCGATTCTGATCCTTTTGGTTGTTTGTGGTTTCACGCTGTGGAGAACAACTCGCTTCAATTAATTCATGACCAACTCACCCAGCATTGACCTCGTGGGAGTCGGACTAAACGCGATCGACACATTAATTCCGCTGCCCCATTACCCGGCGTTGGGTTCCAAAGTCGAGTTTCGCTCCGCAAATATTTTGCCTGGGGGCCAGGTCGCAAGCGCGGTGATTGCCTGCCAACAATGGGGACTGCGCACCAGTTACGTTGGGAAAGTTGGTGAAGATCGACTTGCAGACATTCACCGCGCGGAATTTGCGAAGGCCGGCGTGGAAGCACATCTGTTCACCGCTCCCGGTTGCGCAAGCCAGCAAGCATTTATTTTGGTCGACGACACCGGCGAGCGCACGGTGCTCTGGAAGCGCGACAATAATTTAACGCTGCGGCCGGAGGAACTTAAACAAGAGTGGATCGTCGAGGCGCGAGCTTTGCATGTCGACGGGCACGACACCGCTGCGGCGATCCAAGCCGCCACTTGGGCTAAAGCTTCCGGCGTCCCGGTTATCGCGGATCTCGATGAAATTTATCCGGGAGTGCGGAGTCTGCTGGGCAGCATCGATTACCTGATTGCCAGCAGAGATATTCCGGGGCGCCTGACGGGCGAAGCGAATTTGCGAGTGGCATTGCGAGGCCTACAAGCCAGGTACGGCTGTCGCCTCGCTGCCGCGACGTTGGGGCACGAAGGTGTGATTGCCTGGGACGGTTCGCAATTTCATTACGCCGCGGCGTTTCGCGTGGAGTCCGTGGACACCACTGGCGCGGGTGATATTTTTCACGCCGGGTTCATCTACGGACTACTGCAAGGCTGGCCACTCGCGCGTCAACTGGATTTTGCTTGCGCCGCCGCGGCGTTGAACTGCAAGACGATCGGCGCGCGCGGTGGCGTCCGGAGTGTCGAAGCAATCGAAAATCTCATCAGTACGGGCGTGCGGTACCAGCACGTTTCCCAATAGCTACGAACAGCAGTTGAAACCGCAGTTGACCTGCATGCAGAAGGAGGCCATGTGCTTCCGCGAAGTACCCTTTTGTACACTATCCCGCTTTGGGAAACGTGCACTAGCGCACAGTATTGACGCCCACTAATCCCCATACTTGATTCTCGCAGTATCAGAGGAGAATCATCGTGAAGAGACTAGCTATCATCTTGTCCGTGGCCGCGGCGCTTTGCCCATTCGCGCAAGCGCAATACCAGACGCAAGCTCCTGCAGACTCAGGCAATCCCATGCCGGAGTTTCGCAGCAATGTGGTGAGTCGTTCAACCCCGGCAGTCAGTTATAGACACCGTAGCGGTTCGACAAAAATCGATTTTCAAGGCACGGATTTGATGCATGGCGCGATGGGACAGGCCAAGGTTGCCAGCAAGCGCGGAGCTCTCTCTATCGATGCGGAATTCTCGGGCCTGGACCGCCCCACGAGTTTAGGTCACGAATATTTGACTTACGTTTTGTGGGCGATTTCGCCGGAAGGCCGGCCAGTAAACATCGGCGAGGTGCTGGTAGGCGATAATCACCGCAGCAAGTTGTATGTGACTACCGACCTGCAGTCGTTTGCGATGATCGTGACCGCGGAACCTTATTATGCGGTGCGTCGTCCCAGCAACGTGGTGGTGTTGGAGAATGTTGTTCGTCCGGACACCAGGGGCTCTACGGAGTCGGTGACCGCCAAGTACGAAATGATCGATCGCGGCGGGTATCTTCCGACCGGTTACAAGTTTGATCCCGTAGTGCTGAACGCCGGGCTGCCGCTGGAATTTTTTGAAGCACGCAACGCCATTCGCATCGCGCAATCCGCCGGGGCGGAACAATATGCCACGGAAAGCTACCGCAAAGCAGTGCGCCAGATGGATGAAGCGGACTCCATGGCCATCCGAAAGCACGAAAATAAAAAATCGCTGATTGCCGTGTCTCGCGAAGTGGTGGAAAAAGCGGAAGACGCGCGTGAAATTTCAGTAAAACACATCGATGAAGAGCGTTTGGCCCACGAACGCAGCGCGGGAGCGAACCGCGAAGCTTCCGCCAACAATCGCGCTGATGATGAGGCGCAACGCCGCGCAGGTGCCGAAGCCGATACTGCGGAAGCACAACGCCGGCGCCGGGAAGCGGACCGCAACAATCTTGATGCCCAGTCTGCAGCGATGCAGGCTGTTGGAGCGCAGGCCGGCGCCGAAAGAGATCGTGACGCGGCTCAACATCAACAGCAAGCCGCCGAAGCGGAATCCGATCGTAATCGCGCAAACGCGGCTTCCTCTGACGCGCAGCTTCAACAGGCAGCCGGCGCGCAAGCGAACGCCGAACGGGACCGCAACACGGCGGAACGGGACCGGAATGACGCGCAACAACAGCAGCGCGCCGCCGAAGCGGAATCCGATCGCAATCGCGCAAACGCGGTATCATCCAACGCGCAACTGCAACAAGCTGTGCGCGACCGCGAAGAAATTCGCGCTCGTTTGCTTGCACAATTTAATTTGATTCTGGAAACACGCGACACCGCGCGCGGGCTGGTCGTCAATATGTCCGACGTGTTGTTCGATTCCGGCAAATACACGCTTCGCCCGCTGGCCCGCGAAAAGTTGGCCAAAATCTCCGGCATCGTACTCGCCTATCCAACGCTGAGGCTGGCCGTTGAGGGTAATACCGACAGCGTCGGGACCGAAACGTTCAATCAACAACTTTCCGAGCGGCGCGCCGAAGGCGTGCGGAGTTTTCTTACCGCCCAGGGAGTCCCGGAATCTTTCACGACCGCGGCGGGCTTCGGCAAGTCCCGGCCAATCGCGTCGAATGAAACATCGGAAGGCCGGCAGCAAAATCGTCGAGTGGAGCTGGTGGTATCCGGCGAAGTAATCGGCACCAAAATTGTTTCGCTTTATCTCCTACCCGTCGCTGACGCGAGGGACCCACAGTAGTCTTAGGTAATTTGAGACAGTCGAGCTGGTTCTGCTCAGCGGGTAGCCGCTGAGCGGGCCAGAATGATGGCGGTGTCCGAGGGGTTGGCGTCGTAGTATTCGACGAAGCGTTGCGGCTCCATCGCTTTGTAGGGGCTGAGGTTGTGAGCCCAGCGAAAACCAATCGGTTGATACCAAAGTTCCGCATCCACGTGAAAAGGTCCGGGCGCGTCGCCTAGCGAGACGGAATAGCGGATCAAGTCTCCTGCATCGGTAAAATTCGGATCGTCGGCAGCATCTCCGGTGACGGCAATATCTTGTTCCGCGGTTTGTTTTTGAAACCCCGCCGGCAACAGGCGATTGTCCTTCAAATATCCCACTGCATTGACAAGTCCCGTGGTCACGTGGCCGTTCTGGTCTTTCAGGATCGGTTCATAAATCTGCACCTGGTCGCTGCTTTTGATCTCGCGGTAATGGGGTTCGAAACGCGCAGGGTCGGCGTCATTATCATTACCCTCGATGGACCCGTCCAGACGCAGCGCGCCGGATTCAAACACAGAGTTTCCATTGCGATCGCGAACCACCACATGTAGCCAGGCGCGCCGCGAGGGATAGGCGGTTGGAAATTTGTGGCCGGTGAGATTCTCCACGAACACATCCAGCTGAAGCTGGGAAGAGACCACATCAACATTACGAATGGAGAGCCGCACCGACTTCGACTGTAAAAAGTCTATGGTTCGTTGGGCCTCCACGCTCAGTTCTTGAGGCATCGCGGTTACACTCAGATCTCCGCGGTGCAGGTTCAACAATTTCAGCATGAAAAAGTTCGCGCCTACAAAAGTGTGTTCGTGCACGCCGCTACGAGCCACTCCAAGAACTCCGGAGATGGGCACGTTTTCCTGGATTTCAGGCATATGGCACGACTGGCAACTATTTTTGTTGGCGTAGCTGCTGTGCTGCCATTCGAGAAACGGAACCTGCTCTGGAAATAACGCGAGTTCTTTGCCGCCTGGCCCAAGGCCTCGGGTATATAGCGTGTGGCAGGTGGCGCAAAGCGCTGAATCCTGAATGCGCTTGTCATTCGTCGGGCGAAAGCCCTCCGAGGACGTCTGCATAATGTGTGATTGGCCGTTTTCAATTTGATAGGGGCCGTATTCCGGATGCTCGTTCTTCGTACGCGGAGCATCGATGACGAAACCGCCGTTAAAACTCTCGCGCGTGCCTAGTTTTCCCGTGCCGATCTGGTGGCAAACGGAACAGGAGACGCCGTCTTCAGCGGAGGCATTTTTCTTCGGATCATGATCAAAAGGAAGGTGCGCGAAAACTTCGCCCTTGCGGCCTTCCACCTTTGCTTCATAGCGGGCGATGGGCATGTGGCAGGTGGAGCACTCGTCTTCGATTACTGCTTTTGATTCGGGATGATCGATATCTTCGCGGCGAACACTGGCTTGCCAGTACGGATCGCGCGCGGAATTGGCCATGATGCTGGAGCGCCAGTCGAAGCCGATGGAAACATCTTTGCCGGAAGGAGCGATAAGGCCGTTGTGACAGGCCAGGCAACGGTCGGAAGTCTGAAATTTCGGCTTCAAATCGTTTTTGTTAGTTGAACCTTTAGAGGTCTCTTTGCCGCTCTGACTAACAAGTGCAGAAGGCACGGAGAACAGAACGAGCGCGAAGATCGCATAGCAGGACAGCTTGCGCATTTACCAGCCCTCGTTCAGTCGTCCGTCAAACCAATCCCACAGGAGGTAGAACACAATTTGTTTTGACCGTCCGGCAGTATTCGTAACCGGGATACGCAGTCCCAGGTCGGCGCGGACATGTTGGCGTTTGCTGATGGTGACTTGCATTTGCGGCAGGACGTCCCAATCTGTTTTGGCACGGTCAGTAAGATCGCGCGCGGCGAGAAATTCCATCATGGGAGTCCATAGACGACCTAACTTATGATCTTGAGGAAGCATCTGCCCAACCGCGGTGTTAAAAAATATGGATTGCGGTGCGATGTCGGTGTGGCGCGGCAGATCGGCACCCAACTGCGTCTGGATAAAAGTGTTGGTGGGGAAAAGTTGATCGAAGGCCGCGAAGGTTTCAAATGTGGTGGTGCCGGAGCCAAAGCCACGTTGCCGGTTACCCGTCGGAACGATGACGCTGCCTTGCAGACTCAAGATGGAGCCAGACTGCAGGTTGGAATACATGACGCGCTTCAACCCCAGGGTGGTGTCGCCAACGCCGCCGTACCAAGTGTGATTCTGATCCTGGAAATTCAACGGAACGTCCACTTCAATTTGATTATTTTTTCCAAAGCGCTGCTCGTGAATGATGTGGCTGACAATGCCTGGGGCGCCTTGCGCGTTGAAGCTACTGGAAATGACCTCCTCATCTTCGGGGTAGGCCTTTTCGGTAGCGATCGCTCGCGGCAAATTTAGTTCGCCGCGAGGCCATCCAGGTTGGCGGCAAAGGCTTCGCAAGTAGCGAACGACTAGATCGATCTGCTTCGCCGTCAGCGCCTCTTTAAAGGAGGGCATGATGTGCGAGAACCCGCGGCTCGGGCCGCCCTTGGTTATCACTGATTTCCAGCCGGTGTTGTCTTCCGGCGTGGTCTGATCGCACTGGGTAAAGTCTGGGAAGGTGCGGGGCCGCTCGAATCCCGCTGTGGATTGCGGCGTCCCGGTCCCGTCGGGTCCGTGACAAGCGATGCAAGCCGACTTAAAGATGTGCTCGCCGGTGTCCAACTGTAACGACGGTTGAGTCCCAACCTGGCCGATCAACGCAGTGGCGCACAAACAGACCAGTATTCCGAGCGCGGCAATAAAAGCTGCGGACCGGCTACTAGTGTTCATGCAAGTCCCAAGGCAAAAGTTGTATTAACGGCCAAACCTTTTTGATGTCAGAAGTCAGGTGTCAGGTGTAAAGTAACAATTTTTTCTCTCTCTTCGAGATTAATTTATTTTTAGGTTGTTACTCAGCAAGAGCTTTGTGCGCCAAGTGGATGGAGATGGAGCCTTCTCCGACGGCGGAAGCTACCCGCTTTACATTTCCTGAACGGACATCTCCCACGGCCAGGACGCCGGGCAAACTGGTTTCCAGAAGGAAGGGATGACGTTCGAGCGGCCACCCGGACTTGAGCAAATCTTCCTCGGTCAAATCAGAGCCGGTGCGGACGAAGCCTTTTTCGTCAAGCGCTATGCACTCGCTAAGCCATTGGGTGTTGGGGGTTGCCCCGGTCATCAGGAAAATATGCCGGATGTCATGCATCTCCGTGGCTCCAGTGTTTTTATCGCGCCACTGGACGCGCTCGAGGTGATTTCCGCCCTCCAGCGCCGCGATTTCCGTACAGACGTGCAGCGTAATTTTGGGACTGTCTTCGATGCGGCGGATCAGATAGCGAGACATGGTTTCGGCCAGGTTGTTGGAGCGCACCAGCATGTGCACGTGCTTGGACAATTCTGAAAGAAATACGGCGGCTTGGCCGGCGGAGTTACCTCCTCCGACCACGATGACCTCTTCGTTGGTGCACAGTTGAGCTTCGATGAAGGTTGCGCCGAAATAAATGCCCATGCCTTCAAAGTCATCCAGATTTTTGAGCGGGAGCTTGCGGTACTGCGCGCCGCTAGCGATGACCACGGTACGCCCGATGACGGAGCGCCCGTCATCAAATTCAATTTTGTAGGGACGCTTTCCGCTAAGCTTGGTGGCGCTGCGGGCAATAATTAATTTAGCGCCAAATTTCTGCGCCTGCGCGTACGCGCGTCCAGCCAGGTTCTGCCCGGAAATTCCCGTCGGGAAGCCCAAATAATTTTCGATCTTGGAGCTGGAGCCGGCTTGTCCGCCGGGCGCGGTGGTTTCAACCATCACCACACTAAGACCTTCAGAGGCCGCGTACACCGCGGCAGCCAATCCCGCGGGACCGGCACCGACGATCACCACATCGAGAACCTGAGTTTCATCAAGCTTAGGATTCAAGCCGAGACAATCGGCAACTTGCTGATTGCTGGGGTTGCGAAGGACCATAGTACCGCGACAAATCAGAACGGGAATCTCGTCGACGCTCACTTTGAACTTATCGAGCATTTCCTGCACGCCGGTATCTTTGTCGAGATCGAGATAGGTATAAGGATGGCCGTTGCGGCTGAGGAACTCTTTTATGCGTAAAGTTCCAGGGGAGTGCGGCGAACCGATGACCACCGCGTCGCCGACGTGGTTGGCGATCAATTCAAGCCTGCGAAAAATGAAGGCGGTCATCAGCACCTGGCTGATCCCGACGTCGGTCTGCACTAGAGCCTGCATTTCCTCAGGAGTGAGTTCGATAACCTCGCCATCCTCGCCCATCCGAGCGCAGACCAGCGAGCGGCGGCCGGTAAGCATGTTCAGTTCGCCCGTGAAATGTCCGGGCTCATGCTGAACGATTGTGAGTTCGCCCTGTTCGGTGGGCTGAATGATGTCGAGGCGCCCGATGGTGATGACGAAGAAGGGGGCGACCTCGCCCTGCTTGATCAGCATTTCGCCTTTAGCGACTTTGCGCTTGCGTCCGACAGACGCGATGCGTTCGATTTGCGCAGGCGCGAGCTTAGGAAACAGTTGCTCGCGGCGTTCCGGCGAAATAGGTTGCAGCTGGTTCATTGGAGTAGTTCCCATAAGGCAGAATTGGATGCGCGAAGCAGTATAAAGGACATATAAGGTTAGCCAGCATATCTGTACTGCAGGCGATATACTTTTGAATTGTAGAGGTTAAGGACCGAATTCTTAAAGTTAAGGACCGACTGTGCGAATTTCTCTATCCCATAACCGTCCCAAGGAAGAAGTTGTTCAATCCGTCGATCGTCACTTCGACGAGTTATTTAAGGAGGCGGGCGCGCTTCCCGTGAAATTAACGGTCGAACATCGCAGCTGGCAAGGTTCGACGATGACCTTTGCGCTTAGGGCGAAAATGGGAATCATCAGCACCCCGATCAAAGGCACGGTAGAAGTCACGGATCGCGACGTTATTGTGGAGGCCGATCTGGGGATGCTTGGTCGTTTTGTGAATGAGAAGACCGCGCAACAGCTTTTGGGGAGCCGTATCAAAGGCTTATTAAAGTGATGACCGCTAGGGCTACGCCTTTTTTGCAGCTGTTGAAATGCGGATGGGCCTAAAAAGTTCTGGGTTCACCAAGGAACGCCGCCCGCCCACGCACTATAGTAGCGAGGGCGAGTGGAAGCGTTTGGAATCGAACTTGAAAGCGACAAGGCCGTCGCGGTAGTCGATCTTAATTTCCAGCATCTGCAGCATCTCGAAGCCGTATATCCCGGACACCTCGGTGTGGGCGCCGTTACTCATGTTGCTCATATCCAGGGACAACATGGTATTCATTCTTTGTCTGTATCCCGAAAACTGCAGGATTACGTCTTGGGCTCGATATACCTTTTTGACCTCCCCACTGATTCCCTTGATTTTGGCGGTGTCGGTCTCCCCCACTTTGCAGACCACTCTAGCCAGATCCAACGCGATGATGTTCTGGAAAGAGCCGGTATCAATCAGGAAAAGAACTGGGCCCTGGTCATTCACCTTGGTGGGTAGCAGCAGGTCGTGTCCGATGCGATAAACGGGGGAGAAGGATTTCATTTCCGGAGCTACATATTTGTCGTGGGGTTGACGGGTCAATTCCGCTTGAGAATCGAGTGTGGCGGGCGTGGCAGGCTGACCAGGATCTTCCGGCAATTGGCTGAGTCTGACTTGGTGATTTGGAAAATCCAGGTCGACGAGAAAATCGGAGAAAACGTCGGCGCCAAGCAATCCATCTTCTGAATCGGAGAAGCGCTTCTCTAGAACTTGCACGTAGCAATCCTGAAATTCCAGATCGCCGATCTTGATGGAATTGGCATAGCCCAGATAGCCAGCTTGTTCGCCTGCGTCCCCGATACCGCCGACTTTGTTATCCATTATTTTGTGGATTCCAGCTTTATCCGCGATTCGTTTGCTCATAAGAATTCCACCCGCGCCGGTGTCCAGAAGCAGCGTAGATGACGTGCCATTTACTTTCACCGGCAGGCCAAAACCGCTCGAGTTTCTCGCATCGTGCATGATGGGCAGTAAATCTGTCTGGGTGCTTTTAACCGCGGTGGAAAGGCGGCAGCCTCGCGCCGGTTGATTGGCAATTTCCTTAAGCCTCGCAAGGCGTTTTTCGCTGTCAGCTCGGACTGCAGGATCGAGGACTCCCGTGTCGAGTACAGCCTGGAGTTCTTTAATGTGGTCGGCCAAGCTTAAGGAAGCCATCCATGCCTGGCGGATGTCCGGGTCACTAGGGTTCAATTGGTGCGCCCGATCAATCAATAGCTTTTCTTTTTTGTGGTACGAGGAAGCATGCATCACTTTGGCCATGCCGTAATAGGCTTGCGCGTCGGAGGTATTCGCGACTACCAGTTTGCGAAATTCATCGGCGGCTTCCTCGATTTTTCCCTGCCGGTAATAAACCTCACCTAGTGCGATGTGCGTCGCGGCGAGCTGAGGGCCCAATTCGATGCCCTTTTGCGCGGCTGCAGCGGCATCCGCAATTTTGTTTTGCTTCAGTTCGACGCGCGCAAGCCCCTAACCCGCGGGGGCGTTAAACCCGGCCTGAATTACACGGTTATATTCGGTGACGGCCTCGTCATATTTCCTGTCCCAGTATAAGTGCATGGCTTTGGACACCGAGGGCGGTTCGTTGGGGAGAACAGGGCTCGCAGTGCTTGCGGTGGCGACCGGAGCGTTAGGTTCAGTTGTTGGCGTGGGCGCTTGCGCCATCGTCCGTGCAAAAGAGCCTAATAAACAACAAAACAGCAAAACTGAGCAAAACTTCGAGAGTGGACGCAAGATGGCCCCCCGACCCGCGCTAGCCGCTGCGTTCAAAAAAACCGCGCCGAGTCTGTTCCTGAATTTACAGTTTGTCAATTAGTAAGTTTAGCAACAGACGCGAAAGCGCGAAAACTACAATCCTCAGTGAGATACCTATGGGTTACGAGGAATCGGAGCGCCAGCCTTGGATATCACGACTTCCTTACGAGAATAAATGTCGAATGCACAGGACAAAGGGATTTCGGTATTCCGCGAGGTAAGCTAGATGTGTTTCAGATGCACTGGTTAGCTTTGTTGGACCATTCCAACTGCACGGTGTACTGACCGATTTTCTTGGTTTTCCAGGCGCAAATGTCGCCAATTTCGCCATTGGAATCGTCGTACCAGCCCTGCCCGGGAATAGGATCGGTAATGGCTTCGCATAATTCGTGCGAACTGGTGGACGTCAGCGCATCAAACGGCTGCAAACCACCTGTGCAGCCGGCGCATCCTGGGTACGGCATGACGGCATAAAAAATCTGGCCGTCGATATCATTGTGATATCCGCAGAACGCCTGACAAGAAGCTGAACCGCCTTGTACGACCTTCACTCCCTGAGGCATGAAAACAAAGTACAACGTATTTACGTCCGGCTGTGGGAATGCACTATTTGACGCAATGGCACTTTGGAGTTCGCTTTGGATGGTTGTGTCGTTCACGGAACTCGCGGTAGCCGGAGTGATGACCGTCGTACCGGTGCGCTTGCCGTGTGCGATTTTGTAGCTCCCGGCGTTGTACTCCGCCAACTGATCGATCAGCGCGCTGGTCAGAATATAGTCGAAGAAAGCGTTCATATCATTCATCAGGGTAATTTGGGGAGCGGAGTTCCATGCGGTGCCCCAAAACACGGTGAAGACCTCTACAGCGGAGAGTAATGGACCGTTGCGATAGGTAAGCTGCGGCGCGGATGCCTGCAGAGCTTGAGGGTGATGCAACGGCACAATGCGAATCGCGTCTGAATGACCAGCAGAATGAGCAGAATGGCGAACTGACGATTGTTTTCGGGTAGCCATGAATCTCCTTGCTGGGGAATTCAAGTTTAGGACGGATAGGCGCCTCGGTGAATAGTACTTTTGAGACTTCGGAGCCTGAAGAAAGTGGTTAACTACATTTCGGTTGTGGATCGGAAGAGTAAATTACGTCCGTGCCGACGGGATCGATTCACTTCTGGACGCTGATGGTGGTCCAAGGGTAAGCCTTCATGTCGCGAAGCGCCGATTTTTCCCAGGACTGTTCGGGATGCTCCTGAAGATGTTTTGCGGCGAGGAAATCCATCCCGCAGGCATGACCTGCAGCCGCAACAAATTCCATTTGCGCGGCCAGTTGCGTATCGGTGGCTTTGTTTTGCACGGCGCCGGCATTTCCGTACGGTTTTTGCCAGGAGCCCATGCCGCGGGGAGAAAGCTCGACGTGACCGCAGAGGGTGCGCTCGCTGGGTTCGGTCTTTCCGGTGAAGGAGTCTAGGTGGTCGGCTAGAAATTTCTCGGCGAGGTTTACGTCGATCTTGCCTTTGTTTTCGGCCATCAATTGTTCCCAACGGCGATGACGCGCATTGGGACTGTTGCTCAGATCGGTGGTCGCAAAATCGGTTTCTTCCGCAGCCAGCTTCGGGGCAATTGGAAAATTGGATCCGACAAAGTAGCCATCTGTTTTGCGTTCCAGAGTCACATTTTTGAGGCCGAGCTCGAGGCTGGCAATCTCGCCTTTATGCGTGTCGGCAATCAGCCAGTCGTTCGCATATCCACCATTGTTGCCATCGCGAAAAATACGCGACACGTCGTCGATGGAAGACGAATACTGCATGGCTTTTCGCGCGCGTACGAACTCCGGTATGCCGCCGGTGTCGAAACCGTGAAAACCGGAAATAGTTGTTTCCGTGATGACGATGCCCGCGGAGTTCACGCCGAAGTCATCACCGCTGTGAATCAGCGCAGGCAGGCCGTCCATAATAAAGTGATAGCCCTTCGCTGGAACAACGTCGAAAACCATGGTCCAGCGAGCTCCATCGAGATAACTGGTCCAGTTATTGTGCGCGATCACCACGCGACCATCTTTTGTGTAACTGCCCACGGCAACGAAAGCGCTGCAGTGGTCCGGGGCGGTTACGGTTGGCAAGGATGCAATTTTGTGAGCCTTATCGAATTCCGCGACGTAATAACTCCACTCCATGGCGGCATTGAGCGCGACCACGTCCCAAATGTCCAGGTTAACGCCGTGCGCGGTCGCGCCGTCAGCGATGCCTTGCATCTCTTCGCGATATTCGGCTTCGACATGCGGCCAGAGCACGGTTTTGCTCGCTTCCCGCAAAAAATTCCAATCCTTACCGGTATCGTGACTAAGCTCGAGCTGGTACACCTTCTTGAGATCCTGAATTTCGGGGGCCAGCAGGTAGCCGTGCTGAAAACCTATTTCCGCCGGCGTGCCTTCCAGGTGCACGACCGTCCAGCCATTCACTGCCGGTCGACGGAACGACCCTTTCAAGCGGTCGTCGGCTTTCGGTTTCATCGTGGCCCCCGCCGCGACCAATAGGATCATGCTAAATACAACTACGATGGCCGCGGTTCGCCGCATTTGTACTCCTTGTAAAGCCGCCGGGTTGCGAGTGGCAGCGATCAGATCTTGCGAATGTCGCAATGTATCAGACTTACAAAATATTGGGAATTACACAATTCCCGATGGATACTCGGATTCACAACGAGCAGACCGGGAAATAATCTTATTTCTGACGCACTCGCGAACCAGCTACACCTGGAGAACGTCGCCTTGGCGAGCGACCATCTCGTAGAGCACCGGGTTAACGAAGAATCCGAGGAGCAACCGGGAAATCAGACCGGCGACCACCACGATGGCAAATGGTTTTTGCGTGTCGCTCCCTACGCCTGTGGACATCGCAGCAGGGAGCAGACCCAGGCAAGCGACTAATGCAGTCATCATGATCGGCCTCAGTCGTAACAACGATGCTTCCAGCGTGGCCTGGCGTACGCTTCGACCTTCAAGACGAAGCTTATTGATATAGCTCACCAGGATGACGGCCGTTTCGACCGAAACGCCGAGTAGCGCAAGCAATCCTAGAACGCTGGAAACGCTTATGGGGGTGTGCGTAAGTTTCAACGCGATTAGCGCGCCGACCGGTTCGGTTAACACCACGCCGAGCGCGATGGTCAGTGGGAATTTAAAGTTACCGTAGAGTGCAAACAAAATAAGAAAAATTAAAAGGAGCGCGAGCGGCCCAATGATCAGAAATTGCGATTGGGCTTCAAGAAGTTCGCTATACTCGCCACCCCAATCCAGTGTGTATCCCGGAGGCAAACTGACGGCTTTACGCACCGCAGCTTGCCCGGACTTAACGATGCCTTCCAAGTTGCGGCCCTCGATAGAGAATTGAATGCCGATGTAGCGCGAATTGTTTTCCCGGTAAATGAACGATGCGCCGGTACTTTCTTTAATGTTTGCAAGTTCCGCGAGCGGGATTTGCTGGCCGGTTGGAGTAGGAACGAGCAGGTTGCTGATGTCGCGGGCAGTGGACCGGTATTGTGGCTCCATGCGAACAACCAGATCGAACAGTTTCTCCCCTTGAACAACCTGCGTCGCGGTTTGGCCGCCGACGGCTGCCTGTACCAGCGCCTCAACGTCGGAAACGTTGATGCCGAAACGCGCGATCTTCTGGCGATCCGCATCGATCACCAGGCTGGGCTGCCCAAGTTCGCGGACGACCGTCAGCTCCTTGAAGCCTGGGTTTTTACTCAGCACGTTCTTGATCTCTACCGCTTTTTTCTCCAATACGTCCAGGTCAGGGCCGAAAATTTTTACCGCAAGAGCACTCTTCAGTCCGGTCAGCGCTTCATCGACCGCGTCTTCCGCCGGCTGCGTGTAATTAAAGATGACGCCTGGAAACGCTTCGAGATTTTTCTCCAAGTCCTCGGCTAGTTGTTGTTTGGAGTGAATAGAACCTTGCTTCCAGGACTTGTCATTGTACGGTTTCAATCCAACATAAAATTCGCAATTGAAGAATCCAGTCGGATCGGTGCCGTCGTCCGGACGGCCAAGTTCAGAGCCCACCACAGTGACTTGCGGATATTTCATCAATAGAGCGCGGACTTGCGGCGCGAACTTGCTGGCCTCTTCAAACGAAATGGTATAGGGCATGGTGGCGCGCACCCACAACGCCCCTTCATCGAGGTGGGGCAAAAACTCGCCACCGATAAAAGGCAACAAGAGCAAACTTAAGCCGAAGATCAGCGCGCTCAAGCCGACCGTTGACTTGGGATGGTCCAGGCACCAGCGCAAACGCTTCCCATACGAATCGCGAACCCATTCGAAAAGGCGATTGGGTTTTTCCTGGACACCATTCTTGAACCAATAGGAGGCCAGCACCGGCACGACGGTAAGTGTTAGAACCAGCGCACCAACCAGCGCAAATGCCATGGTATCGGCCATGGGATGAAACAGTTTTCCGGCAGGCCCGGTAAGGGCATAGATAGGCAGGTATCCGGCGATGATGACGGCGACAGAATAGAAAATCGGACGATCCACATCGCGCGCGGCGATGAGGATCACCTCGTTTAACTTGTAGCTCTGGCCGCTGCGCAGACTCAGCTCGCGGTAAATGTTCTCAACCATCACGATGGTGCCATCGATGATGATTCCAAAGTCGATGGCGCCAATGGAAAGCAGGTTGGCGGCTTCGCCGGTCAAATGAAGAAATATGAAGGCAAACAGAAGCGCGAGCGGAATTGTCAGCGCGGTGATAAGAGCTGCGCGGATGCTGACCAGAAAAAAGATCAGCACGATAAGAACAAGTGCCATTCCGCGAAGCAGGTTCCATTCGACGGTATCGGTGGTAACGCGAACAAGATCGCTGCGGTCGTAGAACGGGCGCACTTTTATATCCGCGGGCAGGATGCTATGGTTCAGTTCCTCTGTTTTTTTCTCCACCCCGGCGAGGACATTTTGCGGCTGTTCGTGAGTGCGCAAAAGAATGACGCCCTCAACGGCATCGTCATTGTTTTCAAATCCGAAAATACCAAGCCGCGGTGCGTGGCCTATCTCTACTCGAGCAACGTCCTTCACGCGAATAGGAACACCATTGGCGCTGCCCACCACAACTTCTCCGATATCCTCGGTGGACTTAAGCAGCCCGATACCACGAACGTAATAAAACTGGCCGCCCTGGGAGTAAAAGCCGCCACCAGTATTGGAATTGTTGGCAGTCAGGGCACTGACGATCTGCACCACCGGGAGGTGATAGCTGTAGAGCCTCGCAGGATCGAGCAGCACTTGATACTGCATCACCGTGCCGCCGAAGCCGGAGTCGTCGGCCACACCGGGGACGGTTTTGTAGACGCGCTCGATGATCCAGTCCTCGTATGTTTTCAACTCTTGTGGCGAACGGTCCGGGCTTTCGAGCACATAACGGTAGACGAGCCCGCTGGGACTAAAAAGCGGGGCCATGGTCGGGGTTACACCAGTAGGAAGTTGGGCGTCGCTCAAACGCTGGAATACCACCTGCCGCGCGAAATAGGGATCAACAGTTTCATCGAAGGTCAATCGCAAATCGGAAAGACCGTAAAGCGAAATAGATCGCATCACTTTCAAATGTGGCGATCCGTTCATGGCCAGTTCCAGAGGCAGGGTCGTTAAGCGCTCGACTTCTTCGGCGGCATGTCCGGGCCACTGGGTAATCAGCTCAACAAGTGGCGGCGAAAGGTCGGGATAGGCGTCCACGGGCATGCGCTGAAACGAAACAGCCCCGGCAATGATGATCAGTACGGTGATCATGAGCACCAGGAAGCGCTGCTGTAACGCGAATTGGACGACGCGATGGATCATCGGGCTCGGGTTCCTCGGAGACTAGTGCTGTAGAGAATTCTTGAACTGCAGAAACAAGCTACCGTCGCCGGCAATGCGCTGGCCTGGTTTCAATCCGCTGGTGACCTGCGTGCGCCCATTGTGACTGTCGCCTACGGTTACGGATTGACGGGAAAACTGATTGGCGCGCGTCAGCGCATATACGAAAGGCTGGTTTTCTGTGTCGCGAAGGACGGCAGCATCGGGAACGGTCAGAGCGTCAGTGATTTTTCCGGCTTGTACGGTGGCGTTCACATACATGTCTTTTTTAAGCTTCAGCCCCGGATTTGGGGTGACGATGCGGGCCTGGAGCGTGCGCGTGTTAGGGTCCAGCGCGGGGGACAAAAAAGAAATTTTCCCGTGAAAGGTATCTGGATAGGCGTCCGTGGTGATGGCGACATCGTCGCCCATGTGCACATACTGTAGATCGTTCTGGTAAACGTTGACCAGAATCCAGACGGTGCTCATATCCGAGATGGTGAAACATTGCGTGGTGTTGGCCTGCAGCAATTGACCGGGCCCCACTAATCGCTCGGTGATCTCTCCACTGACGGGTGCGATAACAGTAGCCCGGGAGGTGAGTTTTGTTGGATTTTTCACGCTGCCTTCCGGATCCTGAATGCCTAATACGCGCATGGCGTCTTCACTGGATTGCAAATCAGCTTGGGCCGCGGCGCGATCGGACTCCGCTTGTTGCAGGTCACGCTCGGCGATCGCGTGATGCTCGAAAAGATCGCGGGAGCGCTGGTAGTTTTTGTCGGCGAGCTGGAATGTTGAACGCGCCTTGATATAGGCGGAGCGTGCAACCGAAAAATCAGGACTCGAAACAACCAGCAAGGGCTGTCCCGCGCGTACCATTTCGCCCGGCGCCACTAAAATCTCCTGCACCGGCCCGCCCACGGCAGTGAAAACCTGCGTCGTCTTGAATCCGTTGTATGCGACTGCTCCTGTGAGCCGGAGAACTCGAGGCAGGCTCGATTTTTCGACAGTGGCAATCTGGACGTGGGACATCTGCTCCTGCGGGACGCTAAAGAGTTCCGCAGTATCGGCAGGATGTTCCCCAGCTGAATAAGAGGTCATCTTGGATTCGGATTCTCCGGACCGCGATCCGCAACCGGCCGCGGACAGGAGACATCCCAGGGCGATGACAAAAAGGGCCTGGTTTCGAATGCGAGTTCTCATGGCAGGCTCCTGGTACCGGTGGCTTCTCGCAGTTGCTCGACTGCGGTCATGTAGCTGGCGAGGGCTTGTCGATAAGCGACTTGGGTGGCGCGATAACTCCTCTCAGCATCGAGAAAATCCAGGAGACTGGCGGCCCCTCGTTTGTAGGAATACTCGGTGATATCTCTGGACTCTTTACTCTGATCGAGATAACCACCGCGATAGAGCGAGATGATCTCATCGTTGGAATGCAATGTTTCGTAGGCGTTGTAAACATCCGAGAGCACTTGCTCAGAGGCTTCGCTGGCCTGCTCCTGGGATTGGGTGATGGCTGCTCGCGTGCGCGCAATTTCGCCCTGATTGCGGTCGAAGATGGGAAGGTCGATATTAAAAAAGAGCGCGGCGCTGTTGATTCCGGCGGTGTGGGTATAGTCGAAGGTGACGTTCAAATCGCGTTTGCTGATGGCTTGTGCGAGTGCCTCCTGGCTCCGCGCCGCCGTAATTCCCTGTTGTGCAGCTTGAAGATCGGGACGCGTGCGCAGTGCCAGGGCCTTCAAGTCGTCGACGCCGGCGTGAACGGGTTGGTAGTCGAGCTCACCTTGGACGTCATAGTTGTCGGGGACAGATTCATATCCTAGAAATTGGCGCAAAGCCACCAAGGCTTCGACCTTGGCAAGCTTGGCTGCGGACAAATCGGTCTGAAATTGCAACAGTTGCAACTTAATCTTAAGCAGGTCGCTCTCACTGATGTCGCCGTCTTTATAACGTAGCTCGCTAACCTTCACCGATTGCTGAAAACTGTCGAGATTCTGCTGCGCAAACTCAAGCGTGGATTGCGCCAGCAGCACCGCGATGAACTGCTGCGAAACATTGAAGGTAAGGGTCCTCTCGTTATCGGTGACTTGCGACCGCGTCATGGCCGTCTGAGCTTGCGCGGCTTGCAGACGGTGTTGCCGCTTTTTGCCGCGCTCGAACAAGTACCCGATGCCAAAATCAAATTGCGACTGATTTTCGAGATAATTCGCACTGAACTGTCCAGGATTAAATAGCGGGAAGAATTGCGAGTCCCAGGAGATGACCGGATTGGGCCGCAGGTTCGCGGTGATTTCCTGCGCTTGATTTTGCAAAATTGTTGACCGCGCAGCGAGCAGTGCGTGATTGTGCTGCAAAGCCATGCGAATCGCGTCGTCTAGCGAGATTCGCGTTGCCGACATCTGTGTCAGGTCCGCACGTGGCGGCGGTACCACCGGCAGCGGCGGAGAGGGGTTCTGTTGGGCAGTCGCGACAGTCGCAATGGTGAGCGCTGTAGCAGCGAATGCCATTACTGTCCTCATTTTGAGTATTCCTCGGGGCGCCCCTTCGATCGGGACGAATAGCGATATGAGGGGTAAATACAGGAAAGAGGACTACCTTAAAGCGTTGGAGGACCTCGAGGAGCAATCAAGAGCGGAAAACTTTTAGACGGGGAAACGAATACAGATACGACTTCGAGGCGGTTGACCAGATGTCTGACGGCTACGTTTGGTGAGGGGCTAGGAACTACCGATGCTGCCGTGGAACACAGCGGACAAGGGTGTGAACTCGAGGGGAGACCTTGATCTGCGCAGAAATGGAGTTGCGCTCCCAGCAATATAACGCCGAGAATGACAGCCAAAAAGGCTATTTTATGCGGATATCGAGGCATGTGCTTATTTAGATGGAGCTTAGGCAAAAATGGTGGTCAGGTCAAGCATTGCAGAGCAGAGCGGCACGACTTAGTACTCTATCGCCGGGAACCAGCCCGCATTGATCCAAAACAACTTATGAAACTGAAGTGAAGACCCGGACGATTCCCGTAAAGGAGGTTTATGACTTATTCGAGCGCATTTTAAAGGCAGGTCTCGCGGAGCTCTAAGGCAGCGACGTTCTTATAATTAAATGATTAAGGCAACTGAGCCGGTCAGGTGGAGGAGATTCCTCGAATGGGGGCCACTAACGTGGAAGGTCCGCCTGCGGCTTCTTCTGTGGCGAATAGCCTCGCGCTAAAATACAATGCGCAAGCCTCATGAATGACCTTCTCGAATTGCGCAGCCAATTTCCGATACTGGAAAGCTCGACCTATATGATCAGCAATTCGCTGGGCGCCATGCCTCGCGCGGTCTATGACAGCATGCGCGCTTATGCTGATTCCTGGGGAAACCGCGGGATCCGCGCCTGGGAAGAGGGCTGGTGGGAGATGGCCGTCGGCGTGGGCGACAAGATCGCGCCACTGATCGGGGCGGGAGCAGGCGAGTTATCGTTGCACCAGAACGTCACCATTACGCAGGCGATCATCAGTTCGTGTTTCGATTTCCAGGGCGCACGAAACAAAGTTGTGATGGTGGAGCAGGAATTTCCGTCGGTGCAATATTTTTATAATGAACAGCGCCGCCACGGCGCTCGCATCCAAACGGTAACCAGCGCGGATCCCATTCGCGTCGATCTGGATAAATTGCTGGCGGCGATTGACGAGAAGACGCTGCTGGTGCCAATTTCGCAGGTATTGTTTCGGAGCTCGTACATCGTAAATGCGCACGCCATTATTGAACGCGCTCACCGAGTTGGCGCATACGTGATACTCGACGTGTTCCAGGCAACCGGGGCTATACCGCTCGATGTAAAGAGTCTTCAGGTGGATTTTGCTGTCGGCGGAGTTTTGAAGTGGCTGTGCGGCGGCCCGGGAGTGGCGTATTTGTATGTTCGAGAAGACTTGCGCGCAAAGTTAAGACCGGCGTTGACCGGGTGGCTCGCGCACCGGCGTCCTTTCGAATTTGAAATCGGCGCACTGGACCGCCGCGAAGATTCGTTTGGGTTTTTGAATGGAACGCCGCATATTCCGGCGCTCTATGCTTGCCAACCGGGGCTGGACATTATTAATAAGGTGGGAGTTCGCGCCATTCGAGAGAAGTCGCTGCGTATGACCGCGCGAATTCTGGCAGGCGCAAAATCGCGCGGGTGGCATGTGAACACCCCGGAAGATGAGGCCCAGCGTGCTGGAACCGTGTCGATGGAATGTCCCCGTGCCGCTGAAGTGTGCCAGGAATTGGTGAAGCGAAATATCCTTGTCGACTACCGCCCCAAAGCAGGAGTGCGCATTTCGCCGCATTTTTACAACACGGAAAACGAGTGTGATTTTACTCTGCAACAAATGGATGAAATTGTTGCGAACCTTGATAGAGAACAGTCCGGGGCGAAAGTCTCTCAGGATTCCAGATAATGAACGCCGCCAATTTCGATCTGTCGATCATTATCCCCTCATATAACGAAGAAGCGCGCCTGCCCGGAACATTGCAACGCATTGCTGAATATCTGCCGACACTGGGACTTCGCACGGAAGTGCTGGTCGTCGACGACGGCTCGACGGATCGCACCGCAGCAGTGGCCGAATCATTTCATGGGAAGCTTACGGGGCTTCGCGTGCTTTCGAATGGCACGAATCGCGGAAAAGGTTACAGCGTTCGGCACGGAATGCTGGAGGCGCAAGGCGACATGGTGCTTTTCACGGATGCGGATCTTTCCGCGCCTATCGAGGAGTCCGACAAACTGCTAACGGCGTTGAATAATGGCTACGATGTGGCTATTGGATCGCGAGCCATGGATCGCAGCCTGATCAGTACCCATCAATCGATTTTCCGGGAATTTGCGGGCATCATTTTCAATAAAATTGTGCGCATCGTGTTGCGCTTGCCGTTCGTGGATACGCAATGCGGGTTCAAAGCGTTTCGACGCGAGCGCACCCGGATTATTTTTGAGCAACAGCGCATTGAGGGATTTGGGTTTGATCCGGAATTGCTCTATCTGGCGAGACATTATGGACTGCGAGCCATCGAAATTCCGGTGCGCTGGGGTCATTCAGAAGCCACGAAGGTCAACATGCTGGGAGACAGCCTCAAAATGTTCGCGGACATCTTTACGATTCGCTGGAATGCGATGAGCGGACGGTATGCGCGGAGCGTGCGCAGAGTAGCGGCGGCCTGAGGTACTTTGCATCATAAAGTACTTGACAGGTTCTAGCGGGCCTGCTAGTTTGCTTGCGATGCTGAATCCCTCAGAATTGACCATGCTGAATTGGCCATGCTGAAAACAAACTCTGTTCCCGCTCCCAGAACCGGTCCTATTCCCATCGACGCGCGAGCCGCCGACCACCTTCGCTATATACGCGAAACCATGGAGTCGGCAGCGGAATTTACCGCCGTGCCCGGATGGGGCGGCGTGGCGATGGGGATTACCGCGGTGATTGCGGCGGGTATCGCTTCCCTGCAGACCACACCGCGCGCCTGGTTTGGTGTTTGGCTGGTGGAGGCGTTTATCGCGGTGGCCATTGCCGCCCCCGCAGCAGCCACCAAAGCCCATCGCGCCAACTCAAAACTCTTCTCGGGCCCGGGCCGAAAATTTCTTTTAAGCTTTGCGCCCCCGATCATCGTCGGCGGCTTGATGACTTTTGCGTTTTACAGTTCAGGGTCAATCGCGATATTGCCGGCCGTCTGGCTGCTGCTGTATGGCGCAGCGGTAGTGACGGGTGGCGCTTTTTCTGTGCGGGTAGTACCGGTGATGGGACTGTGCCTGATGGGACTGGGCGGATGCGCGTTGTTCGCGCCATTGGCTTGGGGGAACTACTTCATGGCCGCGGGCTTTGGAGTGGTGCAAATCGCCTTCGGCATATGGATCGCCCGTCACTACGGAGGGTAACGACATGGCTAAATCTTCTGCAGTTCCTCAAGACCGCGTTCCACGTTCCAAGCCGCGCGAGGATTCGCCGGCGACGGTGCGGGAACCAACGCGCGAGGCGGTTTCGCCGGATCTCGACCGGCTGATTCACGAGCGCATCCGGCTGGGAATCGTAAGCGCGCTGGCGGTGAACCGCTCGTTGACCTTCAACGAATTGAAGGCGCTTTTGAAGACCACGGACGGAAATTTAAGCGTGCACGCACGCAAGTTGGAAGAGGCCAGCTACATCGTGTGCAGCAAGTCCTTCGATGGGCGCTTGCCTAAAACGGAATACCGGCTGGCTGGGGCCGGGCGCAAAGCGCTGGAACGCTACCTCAATCACATGGAAGCATTGATCCGGGCGACGCGGGAGAAATAAGCGCGTAGCCGCGGTAAGTCAGTGTGTTTTTGCGGACATATTACTTTGTATTATAGAGTAGTTTGCACTAACTAAATTGTCAGCGAGGCGGCGATGTCCTCTTTAACTTCGATCGAATCCGGTTCCAACACGCGACCGAACGGTAGCGGCATCCATGTGGCCATCATCTCAGATGGGAATGGGCGATGGGCTACTGCCAAGGGACTCCCTCGATCAGCCGGTCATCGCGCTGGGGCGGAAACCGCGCGAGAGATTATCGAAGCGGCGCCCAGTTTGGGGATTCACACGTTGACGTTATTCGCGCTGTCTTCGGCTAACTGGCAGAGGCCCACGCAGGAGATCGCGGGGATTTTGCGGCTTCTGCACGAATACTTGCTTACTGAAACGTCCCACTGCATGGAAGAAGGAGTGCGTTTAACAGTGATCGGACGGCGCGACCGCTTGCCAGTCAATTTGCGTCAGGTGATTGGGGACGCCGAAGCTGCGACCGCGGGAGGGAACCGGTTGCATCTTCGCCTGGCTATCGATTACTCCGCGCGGGAAGCGATCTATCAGGCGGCTTGCCGCTTTTACAAAGTCACGGAATTATCCTGCGAAGCTTTCGGCAAAATTCTCGTGGAGTTTAGGGGAGGATCGACAGATGTGGACTTGCTGATCCGCACCGGCGGGGAACAAAGGCTTTCCGATTTTCTGTTGTGGGAATGCGCCTTCGCGGAGTTTGTTTTTCTTCAAAAACGCTGGCCGGATTTCACCGCCAGCGATCTGCACATGGCGGTGCAGGAATTTACCAAGCGCGAACGCACCCGCGGAACGCTGCCGGCTGCTTAGCGCCTACGATCCTTCGGCTACGCCATGACGCGCGCGATCCATGGCGAAAGCTTTATGCAGAATGCGCAGAGCCGTCTCGGTCAAATGAAACCGGCCTAGATCTTCTTCCTGCGCAAATACCACATCTGTGACGTCGCTGGCAGCAGCGTGCTCCCCGCTGATGCGCTCGCAAAGATAATCGGCGATGACATAATGGAAACGCGGCCGCTCCAGGCCGACACTACCGGCACTCTCGCCGTTCGGCGCATACACAATACGGTCGAACACCTCGATTAGCTCGAGTACGCGGACCTGCAAGCCCGTTTCCTCCAGCAACTCCCGGGCAACACCCTGCTCCAGGGTTTCTCCCAATTCAAGCATGCCTCCGGGAATGGACCATTCGCCGCGCAGGGGTTCGCTGGCCCGCCGGATCAATAGCGCGCGGCCGCTATCAAGTACCACACCACCTACGCCAACCAGGGGGCGCTCAGGATATTCGCGGGAAGGAGCCATTATTAGAGCGCGAGCTGATTACAAGGGCACATTTCATGCCCAATTTTTTCCGCACATGTACAGTACCTACACGGTTGACTTCATACTGCGGAGTATATAATACGCTCACGGCAGTAATGCGGGCTTTGCGGGCTGCCGGGCTAACAAATCGATGGAGGATGGAGCCGTGATTCGCTGCCCCGAGTGTGCCACCGAAATAGATGTGGATGAAGACGAAGTAGAAGAAGGCGAGATTCTCAGCTGCCCGGAGTGCGAATCGGAACTGGAAGTCTCGCAGACCCACCCGGTTCACCTCAACATCATCTCCGATGATGAGGAAGAAGACGATGAGGACGACGAAGAAGAGGGAGTCGAGGTCGCCGAAAACGGAGATTTGCTCGACGAGGAAGAAGAAGAGGAAGAGTTAGACGAAGAGTGAGGGCGACTTTCGCAGTGTGGCATCTGCAGTGGTTGGGCCATCATCCAAATACGCGGAGGAAATGATGCATCGCCAACGGTGTGTCATCATTCTCGCGACTATATTAATTACTGGTCTGCCATTACTCGCCGGACAGGATGCAGCGACACCGGCGGGTACGCAACCCGCGCCTTCCGAGTCTTCGTCGACACGCAAATCGAAACACGGTCATGCGGATGAGCTGGTGATTCGCGGAACCGTTTTCAACGACCACGGACTGGCTTTGCCGGGCGTTAAATTGCGTATCCGCAGGTCCGATCAAAAGAAATCCCGCTGGGAGACATATACGAATTTGCGAGGAGAATTCGCGGTGCGCGTCCCTAAAGGCCCCGATTACGAGATCGCCGCCGAGAGTAAAGGCTTCGCCAAACAATCCCAGGCGATAAACGGGCAATCGGAGGAGAACGTTGTTTTGCATATGCAGCCGACAGGCGGGGGTAAAAAATGAAATGCGCGCGACAGGTTATTGGGATGGTGATGGCAGTGTTATTGTTTGCGTCGTTCGTCGGCGCTCAAGAAGCCAAGCACGAGTCGCAACTCCGCAGCGTTCACGGAATTGTTACCGATAAAGCGGACACCCCAATACCTACCGCGGTGGTATTCCTGAAGAATACGCGCACCAATGCGGTGCGCAGTTATATCGCGGACGAGACCGGAAATTACAGATTCAGCGGTCTTGATCCCAATACGGATTATGAACTGCACGCCGAAAAGGATGGCGCCAAGTCTCCCACACGCACTATTTCGAGCTTTGAAAGCCGCAAAGAAATTGTTGTGAACCTCAAGCTTGATACCAAGAAGAGCTAAAAAAATAAAAGCACCAAGGAGATTTTCGGCGCGTTTCTTTTCGTCTGAATTGGATTATTGGCCTACTGTGGTGGTTGCTCTCCGGACTGGCTCCCGATCCTGGTGCCAATCACTTCCCCACTAACGATGATTTCCACGCGCCTGTTTTTCTGACGCCCGGCTGCGGTCGAATTGTCGGCGATGGGCATACCTTCCCCGAGGCCTGCCGCGGTTATGGAATTCATGTCCACGCCTTGCTGAACGAGATAATCACGCACAATCATTGCGCGTTGCTCGGATAGTTTCTGATTGAATGCAGCTGTGCCGGTGGAATCGGTGTGTCCCTCGACGGTTAGTTTCAATCCTGGATAGGCGAGCACAATGCCAGACAACTTGGCCAAGGCCTCGCGCGCGGGCGGACGCAAGGTGTATCTTCCGGTGTCGAATAATACGTCGCCTAAATTTACGACCAAACCGCGCACGGTGTCGCGAGTTTCAAGAATGCGATTGAATTGTAGAAGGAGCTTGGCGCGTAGTTCCTGCTTATCGCGTTCAGATTGCGCGGCCTGTTGTTGGGCCAATTGAGCCTGCTGTTGTGCTTGTTGCGCTTGCGACTGGGCATCCTGAGCTTGCTGTGCGGATTGCGCGGCTTGTTGCGCGGCTAAAGCTGCCTGCTCGCGAGCCTGCTGTTCCTGTAGCATGGCTGTTTTACGTTGCGCATCGGCCTCAGCACGAGCCTTGGCTTCTTGCGCTGCCGCTACTTCTGCTTGCAGTTGCTGACGCTCCGCTTCCGCGCGGCGCTGCGACTCGTCTTCCTGCGCGGCTTTGGCGCGGCGGGCTTGCTCATCTGCTTCGCGCTGTTGTTGCGCGACGCGCTCATCTTCCTGGCGTTTTACGGCGACGTTGCGCGCATCCTCCGCATCTTGCACCGCCTCTCTTGCAGCGGTCGGCACAGCTTTATGTTCCTTACGTAACTGATAATCCTCGGCTCGCCGCATGGCGTCTTCGGCTTTGGCCCAAGATTCGGGGGCGTATTGAGCGGCTCCTTGGGCTTTCGCAATGCGCAAAGCATTGCGAGCCTCGTACAACGACAGCGGAGCGCTGGCGTCGGTAGTGAAACGCTCTAGACGCATATCGTCGTAAATGCCGCGCTTTAAGAGTTCAAACTTGGCATCAACGGTGCTGACGGAGCCTTTGGTGTCGCCGCGAACAATATTTTCAATGACCACCACTTCGCTGGGAAAACTGACTGCGAAATAGGGTTCAGCGGTCACGATCATGGCAAACGTTTGGAGGTTGGTGGTGACTGCGAGTTTGCTCTTGCTGCCCTCCAGGACGACCTCGCCCAAATTATTAGGGTTGCCCTCCGGCGAAATGGCCCATAGAACGTAGGTCAAATAGGCTGAACCAAAAGCCGACGGTAGCTCGAGATGGTCGAACTCAGCTCTAATTGCCACGCGCCCGCCCTTGGCCTGAATGTCGGCTTTTCCTTCGGCGCGCGGCATGAGCGGCGTACCTCGAAAATCGATCTTGGTGGAAGCCCTGTCGCGGTAGTTCACCGCTTGCACGGTTCGCGATACGCGGATATTTATCAGAGACGGTGACTGCGAATTCCGAGTGCGTTCGCGCTGTTGCGGAACGGCAGACGTAGCATGCATGCACAGCAGGCCCAAGACCGAGGTATACAGAAATGTATTCATACTTCCTCGATTCTCTCGAAATTCAATTGCGTAAATACCTTACCCGGCTTGAGATTTTATCCTGCACATGAATGGTGCCTATCGGGGGAAGACCGTATTACTCATAAAGGGCACGTTAGGGTCTTGGAGCGGTGTCGGGCCCTATGGAGGACAGATCGACCTCGAATGGCAGGGTAACTCGGCGCTACAGGGATGAACTATTTCTCCGGCTCGGTGATTTTCAGCGTCTGGTTATCAGTCAGGCCTTTGCGGATGATTTGTTTGCGGCCGGAAGGCCACGCAACTTCGATGCTGTCAATTTTTGAAATATCGCCAAGACCGAAATATAAAGGCAGAACGCTTTGTGACAAGTAGCCAGACTTGCCGTCGTTGTAGCGAGCATAGGTTTGTCCGCCACTGTGCACGCGAACGGTGGCGCCTAAACCGTTGCGATTGGATTTGGTTCCGACGAGCACAACTTTAAGCCAGTGAATTTTCTTCTGCTGCGCGAGGTCACTGATTAACACCATAGGTTCGGAGTTGAAATCATTGGTGACAATGTCCAGGTCGCCGTCGTTATCGAGGTCGAAGATTACCGACGCGCGACTGGATTTCGGGCCGGAGACCGTTACTTTTTGCGTCTGACCCTGACAAACAGCCTGCCCCAGAGGCCCTAAAACGGCGGGATTGCTGCAATCCATGACGAACCAGGGAGTGTAAGGCGTTTGACGAGGCTCCACACCCAGTAGAAATTCGGAATCAAGAAATTTTGCCCCGCGATTATTGAGCAAAACGGAATTGATGGCATAGCGGAAAGGGAAATTCATCCCCGCAGTGATGAAAATATCTTCATAACCGTCCGCGTTGAGATCTGCGACGCTGAAACCCCAGGGCCAGAGCTGCTCGACTCCAATTTTGTCGGAAATCTCCTCAAACTTGCCGTCGCCAAGATTGTGGTAGAAAGAATTGCCGAAGATGAATTTATCGGCGGGAGCACCTAGCGCATCATCGGGCGCAGGAGAAGTGATTTTCTCTTTTTCGTGCTCGGGACTTTGCTCCTGCATCATGTCGGAGTGCATGTCGGTGACCAGCAGATCCATGCGGCCATCATTGTCGTAATCAAAAAATTTCAAGCCCATACTGCCCCAGGAAGTTTTGGGAAAGTAGTTCTGCGTTTTCTCAACGAATTTCTTGCCACCTTCATTTTCGAAATAATGTCCCGGACCCTGCATATTCAGGAAATAAATTCCCGGAAATCCAGCGCCTTTCAGGTCCGCGAAGGTGGCATCGCCGCACCAGCCCTTGGGATCTAGACCGACTTCGGCGGTGACATCTTTGAATTTATAGTGACCGAGGTTTTTATAAAGCACCGGATGCTCGAAGCGTTCGGGATGCAAGTGACCGGAGAATGCATCGCGGAGGCCAACGTACGCTCCGTCGGCATCCTTTTGGTCAGTGGTGTAAACGCCGACGTTGCAAACCAGCAGGTCGAGCAGACCATCGTTGTCGTAGTCAAAAAAGAAAGAGCCGGAGGAGTGGGCCACAAGATCAAGTCCGGCTTCGTGAGTTATGTCCTTGAAATGGCCGTGGCCGTCGTTTTGAAAAAGAACATTCCCTTCGTTGACAGTGGTGACATAAAGGTCCTGGTGCCCGCTATTGTCGACGTCGCCGAAAGAGGCGGTGACGCTGACGCCATCTTTCATGCCGACGCCGGCTTGCTCGGTAATATTTTCAAATTTTCCATTACCGAGATTGCGCCACAGTTCGTTGCCGCCGAGTTGGCTGACGAAGTAAATGTCGTACAGTCCATCGCCATCCACATCGGCGACGGCGATGCCGGTGCCGTGGTCGTAGTGAACAGCCATGTAATCGCTGGTGGAGTAGAGCGTGGCGTGTTCGCGGAAAGTGATTCCGCTTTCCTTGAGCTTGTCGGTGTAATGAAATTGGTAAAACACCTTGAACTGATTTACAGAATTGAGTTGCGCTTTTTTGCGAGCCGCCAAGGCAGCGAGGCCGGGATCATTCTGGGGAAAAGGCACGACAGGTGGAGCGGTTTCCTGAGCCGCCAGCGAGGCGCACAGTGAACCGGCAAAGACTAAGGCAAGCGCGGTACCAAGCAGAGAAGTGCAACCAAGCATGCAACCTCCAAGATATTGAGGACCTGAGGAAAAAACGCGGACTGCCCCTACAACAAGTTACGCCCGATCCAAGTTGAAATACGATTTCAATCGCGAAGGGTTCTTTCAGAAATCGACACTCCCCGAGCGTGCCCCTGGGTAGTGGGACGTGCTCCAACGTTGATGCGTTTCTATTGGTTCTTCTGTGAGAGGGGGTATCGAGGGTGGTTTTTATTCTTTCAGCCGGTGGTGACTTCTGTGATGTGAGCCGCGCCGGCGTAGATTTATGGACGTCCCATGGGGTGGGGCACGGTTAGCTCGCGATTTTTTGCTTTCAACCCCCTATAAATTTGCAGTTCACGATCCGCATCCGCTGCACGCGATTCCTTGCGGTACGCACTTTGCAACTGGTAATGGACGTAGTCGGTCTGCGGGAGCGCACGGACGGCCGCTTCGAGATGTGTTACGGCTTCCTGGACCTTTCCGGAGTCGAGCAAGAGCTTACCCAATTGATATTGCGCGTTGCCGTTATCGGGATGCGTGGCGATGACCGAGCGGAAAAGTTCGATGGCTTCGGATTGCTTGGCCTGCTGCATATAAATATAACCGAGGCCAACTTTTGCATCCGCATCATCGGGATTTAACTTCAATGCAGCAGTGAATTCCTCGATTGCTTCGTTTGCGTGCTCCCAGCGGAGCTGTGCCAGGCCCGCGAAGTAACGCGCTTTTTCGAGCGCGGGGTCGCGATCGAGAGCGCGATGAAAGGTTTGCACGGCGCGTGAATAATCGCCCATGTCGGTCCAAAGCTGACCAACAAGAACAAGAGCGTCAGGAGAGAGATCGGATTTTTCGTATTCCTCCAGAACGTGGGTTGCCTGGCTGAGTTCACCCAGTCGAGCTAGAGAAGCAGACCAGGCGTAGCCGAGCGTGGAATCCTGCATGGCGCGCTGGCCGAGAGGCGCGATGGTTTCAGCGGCTTCGCGATACTTGTCGAGCGCAAAATAGGCGGACCCTATCATGGCTCGCACCGCGGCATTGGACGGATCGCCGGCCAGAACTTGCGAAAGTGCGCGAACGCATTCCTGATAATTTTGCACGCGAAAAGCGGCTACGCCCAAGTTGCGCATTAAACCCGGAACGGTGGGATCCCAACGCTCGGCCTCCTGGTAGTGAGAAAGCGCGGAAGAATAGTCGTGGCGAATAGCCTCGGAAGTGGCAAGGTCGTTGAAACT
>DATHGV010000033.1:0-10512 GCA_035490135.1 Candidatus Methylomirabilota bacterium | reverse complement strand
CGACCCGAAACATCTCATCATTGATGTCGAAGTTAATCGAGTGAGCGCTTCGTTAATGGTCGATACCGGTACGCCAACAACCAACATTGCGCGGGGCAGGCTCAAGAAATTCGGTCTTGTCGAGCAAAAGACTCCTTGTCGAGTCACCAGTCCACTCGGATCAGCTTCTAACAAATTCTATGGCATCGCAAAACTTAACACGCTTGCCATGGGCAATTGCGTGATCCAGGACGTCCCGGTTCTAATTGACGCGATTCCATATGTGGACGGCGTTTTTGGATCCGACGACATGCATAGAATTGGCGCGGTGTTGGATTGTGCCGAGCCCGCACTTTACTACGCACCTCGGGGACCTCGTAGCGATACAAGCAGCAAATTGGCGGCGACGCTCCAAAGCAATGGGTTCACGCAGGTCCCCATGCGTTTAACCTCAAACCATCGTCTCGAAGTTGCTTGTTCCATCGATGGTGTACCCTCGCCCATCATCGTTGACACGGGTTCGCTGGCCACTTGCGTGGATAAGAGCATCGGGATCAACGCGGGAATCATAATGAAGCACACGAGAACCGTGCTTATAGGCTCCGGAGGGGCGAGCGCATCGGTAAGAATCGGCCATGTAAAGCAATTCGCTATTGGTGATTTTGAGATCAGAGATGCCGATATTAGCTTTGTCGATTTAAAGAAAGCTGACCACCCTTCCGCTTACCTTCTTGGGATTGGCGAGCTCGTATCCAACTGTGCAATTATTGATGTAGGCGGTTTAAGGATGTACCTGCGGCATCCGCAGTGAGCGGCGTTGAAACTCCGTTGGCGCGCGCGCCGACGACAAACTCACAGCGTTTCTTGAACTTGAACGAGTCACGCGCGAATCATTGGGCTTCCAAAATGCCGAATGATTCGGTAACAATTCTGGCCATGCAGCCTTTTGCGCGATTCCCCCTCCGAAGGGCAAGAAATAGTCCGCGAAATGCCATCTAAATTGCAATTAGATTCTTTACTCGTCGTGAAGTCATTTGTTGCGACTATTTTTTGGTGTTCTCAATTTCTGTGGTCAAAGCCGCCGGACCAAGTGTGTCTATATATCCACTGGTCGGTTCGGTCTATGTAGCGGAGGACTCACACTACGCGAAAACAAACTACGCTGTGTATATCGGCGCGGCGTCAGTAACAGTCGTCAGCGCAGGATGGTCTCCCGACACGGCCGAATCGCTCGCTCAGGAAATCAGGAAGGTGACGAACAAGCCGATCAGCGATGTCATCCTCCCCGATCACGATCCAGAATACGCGGGAGGAAGCGCCTACTGGAAGCGCATCGGTGCGAATATCGTTGCGACGGAGTTGACCGAACAAACACTCAAAAGAGATTGGGCTGAAGCAGGGGATTTTACCCGCAAATATTTTCCGACTTATCCGAGTCTGCTCTTGGTTCTTCCGACAAAGACCTACAAGGCTGATTTCAAACTCGAGAATGGTGATATTCGCGGGCTTTACCTCGGACCTTCACACAACGCGGACGATATCTTCGTTTACTTTCCGAAGGAGAAGGTTCTGTACGCTGGCTCGATTTTGAAAGAGCACCTTGGCAACCTCGCGTTTGCCAATCTCGAAGAATATCCCCGGACACTTCAAAAGCTCCGGCAGCTTCATCTCGAGATCGATAAGATCATCTCGGGGCACTGGTCAGCGGTACATGGCCCGGAATTGATTGACCAATATGGAGCGATGTTAAAGGAACATACCGAAACCGGCCATTAGGCTCCTGAAACAATCTAACCAAGCGATGCAGCCAACCGCTGGCCGCTCAGAAGCGAACCTTTGACATGACTTCAATACTTCCATTCCAGATTGAGCTCGCTCTTGCCCTCAAGCGTGTGATTCAAAGTCAGATTCCAACATACCGACAGTTTTTTATGCAGCAGATGAAGCTGTAATTTTACCTCAGCTAGCCGAGTCGAATTTCGCCGTGGGGATTTTTGAGTAGCGGTCGCGCCAATTCGTCCATCGCGGTTGAAAAGCAGCGCGTCCACTTCGCGCTCGACACGCCGTCAGCGCGCACAATCTCAACCATTTCATTGGCAACCTTCATGGATAGCGGAATTAGCGCGTTGCGTTTCCTCACGTACTCGCAATCGTGACCGGCTGGCGGTGACTGGCGCTTACCAGCGACGATCAATTCGTCGCAAGTGCAGTCGCCGTTATTCCTCCTCGATCTCCTCGCCGTCCTTTTGTTGTTGTCGTCGCGCTTCGTGGAGTGGTTCAAGATCCCCCGCGAAAGAATTAAACGGCTGCACGTCCTCCTTGTCATATGGCTTTAGCATTTCGATTAAATGCGTTGGCGCATTTGGCATCTTGCGGATGCTTGCCGGCTTGAATTATTTCATCTCCTATTACGATCACTCCGCCGCGAAGTGGCGGCTCTGGTTTGACTGGAAAGAGCAGGCGCAAGACCGCGAATGTCTGCGATGCAAGCACAAGGGAAATGAATATAAACACTGCTGCGAATTTCATGCTCGTCGCTTTATCAAAATCAATCGCCTTTCATCATTCTTCTCCGAGATTTGCCGGCCCAAGTTCTCAAAACTCCAGTGCTTACACGTTGGCGCGCTATTGATCGCACCGAACCGTATATTCCTTTGGTGTTGTTCGTCGGAAGTCCGCACGTTTTTCCATTAGGCGTTGTAATCTCCATCTCCCATGGTTGTTACGTAATACTCTTCCCATCGCACTGCTGGTGAATCGTCGGAACAATTTACGATTCCGTCGTCCTTAAAAACGCGTGTGAGATTAGTCCTCACAAAAATTGCTCCAATTTAAGATGCTTATTACAAGCGTCTTGTAATTACGTAGCGCCAACTCAAATGAGCGTTGGCATATGGTAAGCTTTCATTCCTTTCAATCCACTTAGTCCTGCTGCTCCCAGCTGGACGTTTAACGGTTGGAATCAAACCACATCGTAACGATGACCAGCTCACAACACATTTACGAAATTCGACCGCGCAAAGATCGGCCTGGGCTTGACCTAATTGGGGACTCGCTGCCATTGGGCTTACTGTGGTTTGAAGGACCGGACGCAATTGGCGACGCGGTCAATTACGCGAAGTTTTACTCGCGCTCGCACCCGGCGATCATTCGCGTGTTCGATGAATCCGGGGCGGTTATCGAGACGGCCGAATCGGATTCTCAATTCAACTGGCAATGGTGGAACGCAAGATCCCGTTCAACGAAAGCGGACAGAGAAATGTAGTGCGTGATTAAGCAACGAGAAGAAGGCCCAGTCAGATGAGCGTTGGTCTATGGTATGCTTACCAATTTCAGTGTTCGACAGGTATTGGAGCACGACGCGAAGACTTTCTCGGATCAAAATTTGCAGGCGTTGCCAGCACGGCAACTGCGTTTGGCGGCATGGGGTTGCCGCCTTGCCCAGCATATGATTTTTCCTGCGCGTTCAGAGAAACATTAGCCCGGACAATTGAACCTGGAGAAAAGGGAACGCCGCCGAACTTGAAAGACGGTTCCGCTGCTTTCGCGACAGACGTTGAGACAACGTTAAAAGCGACGATTAGCTGGCCAACTAAGAGTAACCTGTTCAAGAAAACTGGTGTGCGGATGTCTTCAGGCAATCAGCACCAAGCTGGACTTGGGTCAAGCTCGAGCTTCACTGCATTGCGGTTACTGATTGCTGAGGACCATGTGCGGCGCGGGTTTGCTCACTTCAAGCTGCGCGCTCACCTTCTGTAAGCCCGCAGTAAGCGTTTCAATTTGCCTTTGCTGCTCCGCGAAGTTTTGCTTTAGCTGAGCGATGGTGGCTTTTTGTTCTTGCACTGTGCGGTGCTCTTTGAGGAACTCATTGAGCAGCATCGCGTTCACCGCGTCGTAGCGCACGGTGTAAGCTTTTCCGTCAGCGTCGCGGATCACCAGGTCAGGATTAACCGCTTCCACGTCCTCGGCCACCAGCCCAAACTGCGGAATCTTTTGTGGCTCTATCTCCTTCTTGTAACGGAAGATGACCGGTTTAAGCGCAAAGAGCGCTTCACTGGCTTGCGCCATTGGCTTAATCTCCTCTTTAAACCTCCGGGAGGAGGTAATCGTACCGAGCTTACCGCTTGAATTAATGAAAACGGCAGTTCCCCCGGAAGAGGTTTGACCAAAGACGCTGCCGATATAGCAGCTGTTGCTTACGTTCGCACCTTCGACCCCGGAACCGATACAGATAACGTTATTGGCCGTGGTGACGTTGTCGCCGGCCCCAAAGCCCAAGGCCGTGTTGCCGCTGCCGGTGGTGCTGTTTTCCAGCGAATGAGCGCCATCCGTCGTGTTGAAATTGCCGGTTGTATTGCTACCGAGCGCCTCGTCACCATTGGCCGTGTTATGGTTTCCCGTTGTGTTTCTCAAGAGCGCGGAAAAACCATCGGCCGTGTTATGGAAACCGGTGGCGTTCTGAAAGAGCGCTCGCCAACCAGTAGCCGTGTTGCCGAAGCCGGTTGTATTATTAACGAGCGCTTGAAAACCCTCGGCAGTGTTGTCGCTAGCCGTGTTGTTTTTGAGCGCTTGGGCCCCCACGGCCGTATTCTGGCTGCCAGTGGTGAGGCTAAAGAGTGCGCTAGAACCAGCGGCCGTGTTGTTGGTACCGGTAGTGAGGCTGAAGAGGGCTCCACTTCCTCCCTCCGCCGTGTTCCCGCCGGGATAGCCTCCGTCCGGTGTCGGGCTAACCGCTTGCATTGTCGGCAAAAAGCCGAAGCAAACCAACGCGACGAAAAATACTGGAGCTGCTTTTTTTAGCTGAATCAATGGGTTCATAGATATTTCCTTTCTGGCTCCCCGCCGTGTTAATTCTGCGATTGCGGGTCCGGAAGGGGCGAAGAACCTAGCGGGGAAATGTCCTCCGCCTGATTCGAATCCGTTTAACGACGCCAAGTTTGGAAAAAATCTGGCCAGCTTGTCAAGTAAACTCGCCGCAAGCACGAATCGCCGAATCAATAGGCAAATCGGTCCGAGAATACGAGCAGCAGCAACGCGACGCGATTGCCGCTTCGGAAAAAGAAAAAGCACGAAAGAAGACAGGCCACAAAATCCGGGCTTCAGCCACACCCAAACGATACAGCGCTTGTGCCGGGATGAACTCCATTCGGCCTTTAATCTTCATCGTTTGTGTCAGTCAAAGTTACGCGCGCGACGAAGGAGTTTTTTGGCTTGCTCTGGCCGGTAAATCGCCGTTAAAAGGATATGTATCTCCTCAAGAGTATGCACGAGTGCTCATACGCCTCCCGTGGAATTTGGCTAGTTTTCGTCTTGGTTGGATGCTGTTTGTCCTTAGGTGGCTTGGGCGCTTGCACCTCTAAACGGTCCGTCACACCTGAGAATCCCGAAGCTGCCGAAGCCAAGTTCGATCAATCCGAGACTGCCCTGACCACGGCGTACTCTAACGCGCAACACATCGTGGTCGTGGCATACAACGACGGTACCGACACCAGTTCCACGGTTAAGTACACATCCCAGACGCGCACGGTCCTGCCGGGCGCGAGCATGATGGGATGGTCGTACTCGTTGGATAAAGGACAGAGTTGGAAGTATGGCGGGAAGGTCTTGCCGCCCAAGGATTGGGCAGCGCTTTGGGGCGATCCGGCCATTACGACCTCCGGCACACATTACAGCATTGTGTTCATGTCGAACCTCGCGATCCCGTCCAGCAAAATGCCGCAGAACGGAATTAGCGGTCCGGTGAATGACTTTTTGGGTGGCGCCTGCATCGCCCGCTCAACCGACGGAGGTAAATATTTTCAGGTCCATCAGATGCTATCCAATCAAAGCCATTTTTACGACGGAGGTAGCATGGCTGCTTCGAAAAAAGGTGAAATCTTCGCCGCTTTCGTCGACGTAGACACCAACCAAATTGATGTTTGGCGTGCGCCCAATGACAGCGCGCAATTCGCGCCAATGCCGAATCCTTTTCCCGACATGAAAATGTTCAGTCATCCGCGGATTCGCATTAGCCCCACGATGATGCGCTCTATGTCGCGGCACAAGGTTCCGATTGGGCCGTCTACATGACCCGATGGACGGGCCAAGCATGGAGTCCGCCGGTGCGGGCGAGCAATGGTCCAGTAGAGTTATACCCGGAGATGAAATTTACTACTGGAACCAAGCTTCGCACGGGTCCTCAGTTTTCCTTCGATATCGGCGCCGCTTCGACAGACGACGACAGCGATGCTATTCGTGTCATGTACACACAGCGCGATGCGAAAACCAGCCGCCTGTTTGTAACTGGTAGTTATGGAAAACCGGACTTGTCCGCTTTTTGGGCCGCCCCACAGTGGGGCACTACTCCGGGGAACCTCAATACCCCAGGCGACCAATTCAACCCGAACGTCCGCGCATGGCGAGGATTTATCGGTCTGCCACCAATCTGGAAAGCAACCTTTATGAATCGCGATCCCAATGCGGCGGACGAAGTGGATCTTGAACAGGGTAATTTGGCTTATCTTCCAAACGGTACGCGAATTTATCTCCCATTTCACGCGATCGACGATATTCCTGTATGTCCAGACCTTCGCGGCTATTGGGGAGACTATGACGATTTGGAGATAGTTGGATTCACAGAAGGCGGCGCAGCGCAGTTCCTCAGAACGGTCTCGGACTCCTCGATGGGCTGTCAGCAGCGCTGGGAGTTTACTTCCCACCATGTACACATTTCTGCCGGGATCTTCGATTAAACTCAAACAACCTGATATACCTTGAAAATATCGATTAATTTTCGCGCAGTTGTCTTTGCCCTGATTGCGCTGGCGATGCTCGCTGTGCTTCTTTGCACGTGCGCCAAGCGACCAAGAAGCGAGTCGCAGCTATCCGTCTCCCCCGTGCCTCCACGGGAAGGGACACCTATCGATCAGACAACAGTGCTGCCCGAACGCAAAAAGGTGATCTTAAAAAAGCCGCTGTCGCCGTAGCGATCTGACGCGTGGCAAATACCTCCAATTCGTAGTTGCTCTCAAAGTCGAAACGGACGGTGACCTACACATCGCGCTCCAAGATGCGACCGGAAACAAACCGGGCATCGTTGTCGTTGAAGTATCGGCAAAACCCCAGTGGTGCGAGCTTCGCAAAATGGTTTTCGATTGGACACAAGCCAAATTCCCTTTTTACACTAGCTCTGCTAAGAAGCTGAACGTCGGCGCGCCCACAGGTGTTCCGGATAGCGCGTGCTCCGGTGAAACAGGCGCAGCAGTGCCGTCAGCTTGCCGATTCTTTGCAGGATCAGGGTGTGAGTCTTGGCTCTCGGTTTCTAGCAGCGTCTCCACGAGATACCAATCGTCCATCCCCTCTCTCCAATATTGGGTGTCTGAAGTAATCAGACCGCGATCCCACATTGATTTTAGTTGAGCCTTTGAATAAGGGCCTTTGGTCTCTCCAGCTTTGGCGATGTAATAATCGTCTGGGATCATGCTGAACGCCTGACAGTAAAGCTCATCATCAGGCTCGTGCGTTTCTATCATGTTGCCGTCTCATCGTAAACGCGATGTGAACGGCTGTAGAACTTCGCGTAGCCGATTGCGTTTGTGATTGCGTTTGGCTCGCTGTACCACAGCGCAACCGAAAGACGGCCCAGATTTTGTCGAAAGTCTCTCGTTTCTTTTAAAATTTAGTATTGCTCTATTTCAACCCGAGGATTAGCCAGTCGATCATGCCGAAGACCAAAAAGAGACCTTCTAAAAAGAAACCTTCGAAACGCAAGCCGAATCCTGCATTTATGAGACCCGTGCAGCCTGATGATAAGCTTGCTGCCATCGTCGGGTCGCAGCCGTTACCGCGCTCCCAGCTTACCAAAAAGCTCTGGAACTACATCAAGAGGCACGGTCGTCAGGATAAAAAGAAAAGAACGATGATCAACGCCGACGACTCACTCAGGCCGGTATTTAATGGCAAGAGCCAGGTGAGCATGTTCGAACTGGCAAAACTTCTCTCCGAACATACGGATAGCGGTGGGCCTGGAGGGCCAGCGAAGTAGCAGATATGAAACTAAAAGATGCTCGCGACATCTATTATCAGCGCTCAACTAAACTGAGCGAGGTGGTCCGCCAACTTAATTTTGCTGGAATCGCTGTGATCTGGCTGTTTCGAACTGGGGAGAAGACCGGCGGCATTCCGTATAGCAATTGTTTGCTATGGCCCCTGGGTTTTTTGATTGGCTCTGCAACCCTCGATCTGCTTCATTACGCTTACGCTTCGGCGGCTTGGGGAATCTTTCATCGGGTACAGGAGAAGAAACTTCAAAACGAAAACAACCTCGAAGGTGAAATTCATGCGCCTGACGCGATCAATTGGGTTTCCCTTGTTTTTTTCTGGGGGAAAACCATTCTTTCCGTGGCTGCTTATTGCTTCCTAGTCACCTACATTGCTCGCTATCTGGCGAGTCCGTGACTTGCCACAACGGGCTAACGAGGGTAGATTCGAGATGGGCAATGCAGTCGTGTCTAAACATTCAACATTTTCTACTTACAGGCTTTCTGAGCCGAATCCGCCGTCGCTCACACGGTTTGAATTTTCATCTTTGATCGCACTGCCGCGATTGTTCGGATGATTTTTCCGCGCTCATTCGTCGTGATGCTGTACCCGCGTCGCAACGCGGCGTCCGGGCCAAGCACGCGCAAAATTCGTTCTACAGGGGCGGGCCGCCGAACCTGACCGTGACTTCGTTGGAGCAGTTTTGTGTAGCCGCTTCGCATACCTTATAAATGTAGCGCGCGTTGCCTCCTCGGACACCGATGAAGTCCTTATAGGTCCCGGTGTTGGGCACTGTAGCGATCACTACTCCACTACGGTAGATGTCGATACTGGCCGCATTCGATCCGCTCCAGGAGAGATCCACTGTCTGCCTCCCCTGCACCCTGCGCCCATGCGCACTGAGCGTGATCCCGCTTGGTGTCTGGGTGGGCGTAGGCGTTGCTGTCGGTGTAGGTGTGGGAGTCGGAGTCGGTGTAGGCGTGGGAGTCGGAGTCGGAGTGGGCGTTGGGGTCGGAGTTGGTGCGCTGTAAACATCGAAGCTGTGCCTGCCGAAAATGTTGCCGTAATCGAGTACAAAATGACCATCAGCGAATGCGCCGGGGCTGTCGTAGGCTGTATTCAGACTTCCCCGCGAACCGTTAAAAGCTCGCAACAATTGCAGCGTGAGCAGATCGTAAGCGAACACGTGGCTCTCGCCGATGATCCAAAGAACATTGTTCGTCAATGCCGGCGTCACGCTATTTGCAAACGAACCGGGAATAGACCGAAGCGTTGTCCCGGTGGCTGGATCTAGCTCCCAGATCACGCTGTTTCCCGCGGAATAGACGTTCCCGTTTGGGCCGATCGCCACCGAGCCACCACCGCCAACGCCTGCGCCGATGCGTTGCCACAACAACGTGATGTGGGCGTTGTCGGTATATTGGTAGGCCGAGATCGTCGGGGTTGGGTCGTTATAATCTTCGAGCACGTAGAACTGCTGGCGCGCTGCGTCGTAGGCAACGGTGGTGCCTCCGCCGCCAATAATCCCGCCCGACCAGAATTGGTTCGGCGCGCCAGTCGCTTGATCGAAAGCGTAATATTGACCCGGCCCAACGAGGACAATCGAGCTGCCGACGACAGTTGGAATGGATTGACCGCCGAAGCTGCCAGTTTGCGTCCAAAGCACCGATCCGCTCACCAGCCCGAGCGAGACCGCGCTCACTTGTGAGCCATCAGCCACAAACGCAGTAACGTTTTCGCTGATTGGATCCTGGACAACGGTGGGCATCATCGAAGTCAGCCCTTCTGGAATCGCCACCGTGTAGCGAAGCGCGCCTGTTATTGCATCCAGCACGTAGAGCGATGAACTGGAAATAGTGGATCCGACAAACGTAACAAACCCGCCGCCAATGCCTGGCTGCGACGGGAATACAAAATTGCCGATGTAACTCCAGCTAATTGCACCAGTCGAAACGTCGAACGAGCTAACCGTCGTCTGCCATTCACCGAACCCCCCCTGGTTTTGCATGGCGTAGATGTTATTTCCAACAATGACCGGCGTGGAATATCCAGTGGGCGACGAGGGCGGTGTCCACGCCAGCGAAAGCGCCTGCGGGTTAACGAACGCGCTCGAATCGCCCGTGTGCCAGGCATCATGCTGATAGTATGGCCAATCGTCCGCTACGACCGATCGCGCGAACAGGATTGCCCCAGCAACACCGATCACCTGAATCCGAACCAGCCCGCGCATACCGGGCGAGGTGTAGCGGTTTCGGCGGATTTCGTCAAGACATTCACCGCGATCTTCAAATCCTTATGGGCTTTGTTTTGCCGCGGCGGAAACGAAAGCCGAGGTTCCGTGGCCCGCGTTATGGCGGCAGGGATGTCCCGCCGTTCTGTTTCACAATAGGCTGGGCTATGGGTCAAGCTCGAACTTCACTGCAAGGATGCTGAGAACCGCGCGAGCTACTGATTGTTGCCGACCATTTGCGGCGCTGGGCGGCTCATCTGGACTTGTGCGCTCACCTTCTGGAT
>DATHGV010000032.1:0-3044 GCA_035490135.1 Candidatus Methylomirabilota bacterium | reverse complement strand
ATCTCCCCGAGGATTCTTATCTGGATCGTTGGTCGCTCGTGCAACTTCTCGTCGAACTTCGATATCCAGAAGCAGTCAAACCGCTCAACCGAATCATTGCTGCCCGGATTCCCGCAGAGAAATTTAGAAAATCGCATGATATGTCCACAGTGGCCGAAGAGGTCATGATTCGGACAACTGCGGTCGAGGGCCTCGTCCGTTTAAGTGCGGATGGCGTCGAGGAAGCCCGGGACATGCTTCTAAAGCATGCTGCGCACCGGACGTTTTCTATCCGGCGTGCGTGCGTGCAGGGCCTGATGGAGACTGGAACTGACGACGATAAAAGGAAGCTCAGACGCCTGTTAAAGGAGAGAAAGGAAGAGGGCCTGCTCAAGATCCGCCGCGTCGACGTGCGCAGTGTCCCACAGCCAATCGGCGGCCGGTTTGTAGTCCCGGCCCAAGTAAAGAGCGAGGCCCCGCCTCCTGACCTCGGTGCAACAAAGGAGTAACGCGATGGCGTCCTGCACCTACACAGTTCCCGATAAGGCCGCCAGCGGCGACAACTTTTACGGTGCCGTCATCTGCAATCAGGCCTATGTAGATTACTTTTGGAATACCTACGGCTTCAGTGGCAACAAGGCGTATTGGGACGACGGATGGGGATGGGACGATTGCTGTAACACGAGCAAGCCACTTGCCCGCGCGTTTAACGGGTGTTATGCGCTGACCTATTCAGCGTCTGATTATCTGAACGACAGCTACAGCGCGCCGATCCTGAACTGGGGACGCCGATACGTTCGGGAAAACATAGATGATCTCCGCTCATTCTGTGGGGACGGAACAGCGATTGCCCGCTCCAAGTCGGGCGGTCTGGTTGAGGTTTACCTCGGGTTCTTTTATTCCAAGGATGTCCCCGGGCGGGCTGAGACGCTGATTCACGAATCTCGGCACCAGGGTGGCAAACCGCACGATGCGAACTTTCCTTCCGGGTCGGTGTTTGGTAGCGGGAAATCCGGAGCTGATTCCAGTTGGGACTATGAGGGTGCCTGGATGTACGGTGCGCTCTACCTATGGTGGTACTACGCCGAAGGAGCCCGCACCACGTCGGCCTCGCGCGAGCGAGCTCGCCAGCGAGGGAATCTTGTGATCGATAACGCGTTTGCAACCCATCCCGGTTTTTCGATCTGAGACCCTGCCTAGCGTGATGTTGGCCACGTGCCCCGAAAGCATTCGGGGTTTACGCGGCTGCCTCGGTAGCGTTCCAACCTGGAGAGAGATTTTCTCCCTCGTAAATCCGAAAGTGATACCCTTCGCCTAAGAGATAGTGAGACTACCCCCCACGCTCAGGGTCACACTGTACGCGTCTCTGATTGCTGAACGATTCTACAGCACGCAGTGAGTTGTGTTGTCCACGCGCCTTAAAATCTACCAGAAGAGCGCCTAGCATCAGTTAGCCCATTTTGTTATACCTATGAAAAATCACAGAAACCTAGCTATTCCACTCACGTCCGCTCTTTGGCTTATCGCTTCGCAAGCAGATAATTGCCTGGGGAAGAGATTATGCATTGCATCGCCAGTCGTTTTGCCCTGATTGTCGCAGTCGCGGTTTTGGCGGTGGCGAAGGTTGCCGCGCAGCAAGCGCCCTCCGCCGCCGGTCCGCATTTACCGCCCAATGCGGGCGACGAGGCAGCAGCGGTCAAGCGAGTGGTCGACGGCATCATGCAGCCGTACCTGGCCCAGGAACAACGTAGGGCCGGCGGCCACCTATGGAGGCGATCTCCTGATCTGGGAGCGATCGTCGCGGTTTCGCTGCACGGCCATCGTTATTTCTTCCCGTATGGAAAGGCTACCGACGCGGGCGCTCCGTTCACGCGCGGCACCCTGGTGGAGATCGGCTCTTGCACTAAGACATTCACCACGACGCTCTTCGCGCTAGCCATCAACCGCAACCAAATCGTCCCTGACGCTTCCGCTCAGAAGTACATGCCCGAAGGGTACACGCTCCGGACGCAGCAGTTGACACCGCTGGAGCTGGCGGACTTCACCTCGGGAATGCCCGACGATCCGACCAACCTGCCGCGCGGGCTCGAACAGCGAAGCATCGAGCACTACACGGTGAAAGACTTTCTCACTTGGGCTTCCAACTACGAACCGACGACCCGGTTGCCTGCGCCCTATCGGTACTCCAACGCCGGGATCGGGCTGCTGAGCTACCTGGTCGCAACCGCGACCGGCAAAACCTGGGAAGATCAGGCGAATTCCGAGATTCTCCAGCCGCTGGGCATGGCGGACACGACGCTGCGGCCCATGCCTGAACAGCAGAAGCGCCTGGCACAAGGACATAACCGCGCAGGCCGGGATGCGCCGCGCTGGCCGGTCTACGCGTGGTATGCTGCCGGCGGACTGCGCTCGACGGCACAGGACATGATCAGCTTTGGCGAGGCCAATCTTGGCCATGAGGAAGTGAATGGTAAACCGGTTTTCGCTGAATTGATCGCGGCGATGCAGCTGGCGCAGAAGCCGATCTTTACGATGCCGAACGGCAACAAACAGGCGATGGCCTGGGTGAACAATATGGGCGGAGGCAATCCGAAGTTCCATCCCGTGATTCTGAAGAACGGAGGAACGTCAGGATTCGGCACTGTGATCGCGATTAATCCGACCAAGGACGCAGCCATCTTCATCGGCATGAACCAAGTCGGCGCTAACCCTGCCGTGAAAGGGGTGCAGATCCTGCGGCACCTGCCGTAGGCATCGGTTATTCCGGCCGTGGGCAGCGTTGGATCACAAAGCATACTGGATAGCAGACGCACATCGCGACAACGGAAAGCGTTTCGTTGTTCGGGCGGATGAGATAACGCCTTTACCGTTTCAACTTTTTTGCTCTCGAGCTGCTCTGTTTTCGCGGGTGAGCAGCACGCCACTCCCGCTGTTTCCGCGTGTAATAGGCGCGCCAGTACTCAGCCGTGCGAATTCGGGGCCGGCCACGCTTTTCAATCTTTTCCACGGGTGTCGTCTTGGATACTGAGGGGCTAAATTCTCTAAGCATTAGAAAAGTCCTCTAT
>DATHGV010000031.1:0-12633 GCA_035490135.1 Candidatus Methylomirabilota bacterium | reverse complement strand
AAAAGCTTGCCAAGATTGTCAGCACAACAGGACAAAAGGGTTCCTTTTTTTGCCCTAGCTGGATGGTTCGCGAAAGTAAGTTCTCAGGTACCATTTTGGTGCATTACTAACATCCTTTGTTTCAACTGATTGAAGAGGGCTCTTTGGAACTCAGCGGGTTGAGGGTTGCACCGGTGCGGGCCCGCCTCGCCTCTGCAGTATCTAGGAGCAAATTGCGCACCAATCGAACGCCTTTTTACTCGTAACGCAGGATCTCAACCGGGAGAAGGCTGGCGGCGGCCCGGGCTGGCAAGATGGTGGCAGTAAAAGAGATAGCCATGGCGATGAGGGTGATCCATAGACCGTCCAATAAGCTGGGATGAAATGGAACGTAGGGCACGGCATAAACCTGTGGATCAAGCGGAATTAAATGGTAAAAACCGGCGATAAAAGCGAACAGATAGCCCACCACCAGACCCAGAAGTGTTCCCACGGCGCCGATGCTAATTCCCTGCCACAGAAAAATTTTTCGAATCTGCGCGCGACGGGTGCCGAGGGACATTAGAACGGCGATGTCGCGGGCTTTATCGGTCACCGTCATGGAAAGCACGACCAGGATGTTGAGCCCGGCCACGAAAGTGATCAGGCCAATGAAGATGGCGGTGACCAATTTTTCCATTCGCAAAGCGCGAAATAAGGCGCGGTTTTCCTCCATCCACGTGGAAGCCGCAAAGCCGGGGCCGGCATTATTCACAACTTGTTTTGCGATGGAGGCAGCGTTTTCCGGATTATTCAGGCGAAATTCCAAAACATTGACGGCCTCGCTGCCGCCGGAAAGATTTTGCGCGTCAGCCAGAGTGAGGAAGCACCAATTCTGGTCGTAATCGTAAAAGCCGGAATCGAAAACGCCGGCGATGCGAAATCTTCGCGACCGCGGAAGCAAGCCAAAGGGAGTCAAGCGGCCCTGCGGGCTCATCAAGGTCACGTAGTCGCCAGGTGAAAGTTTCCATTCCTCGGCGAGTTGTTTTCCGATGAGAAGCGCGCCGATGCCATCTTTGTCCGGAGAGAAATCAAGTTGACCGGCAACAATGCGCTGCAGCGCTTCGTCGGCGCGACGCTCTCGCTCTGGGTCAATACCTTTGGTCACGACACCACGCGATTGACCGGCGAAAGACATCAGCACGGTTTGATACACCGCCGGAGTGACGGAGCGCACACCGGGCATGGAGGAAAATTTGTTCGCGAGTGATTCGTAATCGCGAATGCCGCCGGAACCTGGACGCGTGAGCGAAATGTGGGCGGTCACGCCGAGCAACCGATCCTGGAGCGTTTCACGGAAGCCGGTATTCATGGCCAGGGCAATGACAAGAGTAGCGACGCCGGCGGCCACGCCGATGATCGAAAATAAAGTGACCAGGCGAAGCACCGCGGGACGGTGGGGTGACCGCAGATAACGCCGGGCTACAAACCATTCAAAGCGCATGGAAGGCCCTGCTGGTTACGCTTTCTCGCTGGGCTTCGCGGCTGGCTCTTGAGATTGAGATTCTGGGAGCTCGGGACGCAATAGAGGAAATAAAATGACGTCGCGAATGGATTTGGAATCGGTCAGCAGCATGGTCAGACGGTCAATCCCAATGCCTTCACCCGCGGTGGGGGGCATGCCGTAACAAAGGGCTTGAATGTAATCCACGTCGAGGCGCTTGGGAGAATCCTCGCCGCCTTCCGCAATTTGCGCCAGGAAACGGCGCTCCTGTTCCGCGGGATCGTTTAACTCGGAGAAGCCGTTGGCGATTTCCATTCCGGCAACGTAAATCTCAAAGCGTTCGACGAGTGAAGGGTCATCAGGTTTCCGCTTAGATAGCGGCGAAATGTCGATAGGAAAATCGTAAAGGATGGTGGGCTGGATTAATTTGTCTTCCGCGATGGTTTCGAATAACAGTCCGGTCCATTCACCGGGAGTTAAGTTTCCTTTTGCCGCGGCGTACGGAGCGCCAGTAGTCTTGGCCCACACGTTGTAGCGGCGGCCGATCGCCGCAGGGCCTTCGGGCAGCGAAAATTCTTGCAGCGCCGGTGCGGGCTGGAGGTCCGCGGGCCAATATTTGATAATGGCTTCGTGCATGGAGAAACGCTCGAATTTTGCAAAATCGAGTTCGTATTCCCCGTACTTTATAGTTGTAGAACCGGTGATGTTGGTCGCCAGCAGCGCAAAAAGGTTTTCGTTGAGGTCCATCAAATCGCGATAGTTGCTGTAGGCCTCGTAAAATTCCAGCATGGTGAATTCGGGATTGTGCTGCGTAGAAATTCCTTCATTGCGGAAATTGCGATTGATCTCGTAAACGCGGTCAAAACCTCCGACGGTTAATCTTTTCAGATAGAGCTCCGGGGCGATGCGCAAGTAAAGGTCCATGTCCAACGTGTTGTGATGGGTTACGAATGGACGGGCGGTAGCGCCGCCGGGGATAGGATGCATCATGGGAGTTTCTACTTCTATATATCCTCTGGAATCGAAGAATTTGCGCAACTCCTGAATAATGCGAGCACGGGTGGTGAAAACCTGGCGCGACGTATCATTCGCAATAAGATCCAGATAGCGCTGGCGATAACGCAGCTCGACATCGCTCAAGCCATGCCATTTTTCGGGCAAGGGCAAGAGCGCCTTGGAAAGCAAGGAGAGCTCTTCCACAAAGATGGATAGCTCATTTGTGCGGGTGCGAAACAGATGGCCGCGCACCCCTATGGAATCGCCCAAGTCCAGCAGGTGAAAAAGCTCGAAGCCTTTCTCTCCTACTACATCCTTCTTCACATAGATTTGGATACGACTGCCACTGCCTTGAAGATGGGCGAAACCAGCCTTGCCCATCAGGCGAATGGAAACGATGCGTCCGGCGACACGAACGTCGCGACGATTAGCCTCGAGGTCGGTTGCGGATGATTGCGAATATGCGTGGACAAGCTCCGCGGGAGTATGGGTCCAGCGAAATTCGCGAGGAAATGGATCAAAGCCAAGCCGCTGAATCTGCTCAAGCTTTTTCTGGCGCTGCTCAAACTGGTCGCGAGGCTCAAATTGCAAACGGGAAATATCCTTTCAGGTGTTGGAGGGCGAGTATAGCGGCCAATGGCGGAGTTGAGCAAGGAACCATGGAAGGGTGCGCCGCAATAGCGCATCTCGACTAAGCTGGCGTGAAAGCAACCAAGTCAGGATGTGGATGGCACCTCGCGAGCCGACAATTGGGTCTCTTGCGACCGTGCAAAATTTCGTCGGTTTGCCGGCCTACCGATCGCGAAGGCAGCGAGAACTAATAAAACGGGCCTCGGCTCGCGTAGTTTGTTATAATCCCCAGTCTGTCCCCCAGGAGAACCCAACTTGAGAGACCCCGACAGCCCCCTCTCAGGTCGTCGTGGCACTGTGCAAGACGACTGGCGTGCCCGCCTACCGGAAGAAAAATTAAGAGTTTTTACGGCTTACGTACGAAGGCTGGAATGCGCGTACGGCATGCTTAGTGTGTCCCTCGACGAAGCTCTAGCATTGCGTCGAGAAGGCCGGCTAGTGATGTGTTGCCAAGCAGTGAATGTAACGCCGAGCCTTTGCGCGCGGCTGACCGAGCCGCTGGCATCTTTGATTCGGGTGCTGAGCGAACATGCCAAACATTACGGCACAGTACCGAATGCCGCTCCTCTCGACTCACAGAACTTTCAAACGGTGAGAGGACAGCGATCGGCGCGCATGAGCGGGCTACTGAGCAAAGTATTGCTATCGCAACGCACGCAGTTTTTGCATAAATTGGGCACCTTGCTGGAAATGGTAGAAAATCTGGGGAAAGAGTATTGCGCGAGCGCGGAAGAATTGGGCACGGGTTTATCCACTGATCCCTTCCTGCTATGGAATACAATCGATGCGGCCCATTATGATCTCAATACTTGCCTGAGGGAGACGATCGTGTTGTTGAAGTCATTCCTGCGGGCCCTGCCAGACGATCAGCTGGGAAACTTCCAGAAATCTGTAATGGGAGCATGGAGAACCCCAACGCAGGAAAGTGACATTCTAGCGAATCATGATTTACGGCATAGACGTATAGCCCACAGCGCGGGAAAATAACCAAGCCTGCTTGCCGGCAGCCTCCCGTGGCATCACTTCGGGGAACAAAACCCGTGGCCGCGGGTTTGTACTTTAGGGCAATGCCGGCTATTGCAAGGACAACTCTAGGAGGGATACGGTGCATCCGAACGTGTGGATGCGCTGTTGGACCGTTGGCCCGGAATAGACCGAGCGATCCGAGCGTTCCAGCTGTTTCACAATCGCCAAAACAAGCGACAGGTTCACAGTCGCCGAAGACGATGAGTGAGGCGGACGCTATTCGTCTGGCCCAAGCGGGAGATGCTGCGGCTTTTGAGTTTTTATACCGGCTCCATGGTCGCCGCGTATACGCACTGTGCCTGCGAATGGTGGGTAATCCGAGCGATGCGGAAGATTTGATGCAGGAAGCGTTTCTGCAGCTATTCCGCAAGATCGGAACTTTTCGAGGCGAATCGGCGTTTTCGACGTGGTTGCATCGCATGACCGTTAACGTGGTGCTGATGCGCTTGCGAAAGAAAACGCTCCCGGTAGCTTCTCTGGAAGAAACGACGGAGCCAGACGAAGAGACCGGAGGGCCGAGAAAAGATATAGGTGCGCCGGACTTGTTGCTGACGGGCGCGGTAGACCGGGTCAATCTAGAACGTTCGATTGAAAAACTGCCTCCGGGATACCGCACCGTGTTCGTGCTGCACGATGTGCAAGGCTACGAGCATAACGAGATTGCAGACATCATGGGATGCTCGGTAGGCAATTCCAAGTCGCAGTTGCATAAGGCTCGAACCCGGTTGCGTGACTTGCTGCAAGAGGAAGTCCGAGAGCAAGCGAGAAATGAACGCCAGATTGCGAAAACGCAGACGGGACAGACGGATTGAGCTAGAATAGGGCGCAATTAAGGTATTATGCGCTCGAGAAGTGGGGCGGAAAGCCATCCAGTGTCCTTTCCGCGGGGTGATGTGCAATGCAGTGCAGGGAATTAGAAGTATTCTTTGAAGAAGAGGGTTTGGCGCCACTTTCTGCAGCTGCTCGCCAACACCTTTCTGAGTGCCATGCCTGTAAGCATTTTTTTGACGACCTGACCGGCATCGTGGCATTGGCGCACCAACTACCCGCCGAGCTTGATCCTCCTGAACATGTTTGGATTTCCATTCGAAATGAACTGGTACGCGAAGGGACTATTCGCGGATTTTCGAGCGACCGGGCACCGTGGTGGCAATCGTTCGCGGAGCTATTCCGGAATCGCAGCCTGGCTACCGCGGCAGTGGCTATGGTGATGATCGTGGTGGCATTTTTGTTGGGCAGTAAGCCGCGCGAGCAGGTTATGCAGGTACAGGAAGATCCTTACGCTTCGACGGTCACGGCTTTGAGCCAGCAAGAGCATGATCTCGCGAACATGCAGCTGGCCAGCACCGGGGCGACTTCCGCGGTGGATGCTTCGCTGCGGCAAAATTTGCAACAAGTGAATGAGTTCATTGCCGATTGCGAGCGTCGCGTTAGGGAAGTTCCTTCCGATGAATTGGCACGCGAATATTTGATTAATGCATATCAACAAAAAGCGCAATTACTGTCCGCGATGATGGATCGCGGAGGGAGCCTGAACTGAGATGAAGCTATCGACGGTGTTGAGGCGAAGTGCAATTCTGCCGGTAATCGGCGCGGGAGTGCTGTTGTGGCCTGGCATCCGGGCGGACGCGGCGCCGCAGCGACTGGAAAAACACTTTGCCGTCAAGGGCCGGCCCGTGGTGGTGATCCGCAACGTGGGCAACGGGCGCATTGAAGTGAAGTCCTGGAAAAATTCTGAAGTGGTGGTGACGGGTACGAAGGCGTCCGAGAAGATTGCCGTGGAAACGGAACAAGCCGGTGATCGCATCGACGTAACCTCCAGTGTTGTCGATTCCAGCGCCAACCCCAAGGACATGGAAGCGAACTTTCAGTTGACGGTTCCGGAAGAAACGGAACTGCAGCTTAAGACTCAGACCGGATTAATCTACGTCGAGCAGGTAACTGGCGACATGACCCTTGATAGCGTGGCGGGAGACGTACATCTGAAAGAAGTTTCCGGCTACATTATCGTAACTACCACGGGTGGTTCGCTGGTGTGCACGCAATGCGCGGGAAAATTGGAATTCAGCTCCATCAGCGGCAGCGCTCAAGTGTTGCAACCAATGTTGAGTAACGTAAAGCTGCGCACCATGACCGGAAATATTTTGTTTGACGGCGATTTCGTGCACACCGGGCTCTACAGCATGCGCAGCGGAAAAGGTTTAGTGGAAGTGCGCTTTTCCGGCAGCGATTCCTTCGACTTGAACGCGCAAACGGCAACCGGCACGGTGGATAATCAAGCGGCGGAATATCTGAAGCCCGATTCGCACGGCGTAAAACATATGGCCTCGAAATTTTCCAAGGGGCTTTTCGGCACGGTGGGCATGGGTTTCGCGAAGGTCGAACTTTCCTCCTACAGTGGTACAATCCGCATTCTGAAGCGGGATTGATTTTTCTCGCCAAATAAACGTGACACAACCTCCGCCTTTGCGCGGGCCGCGCGCCCGTGTACAGATTTTATGCCTTGCAGGGTTTATGGGCTCGGGCAAGACTACCGTGGGCACACTATTGGCGCGTCAACTTGCCTGGCGATTCGTAGATCTCGATGCGCGCATCGAAGAGGCCGCAGGGTTGGCCATTCCGGAAATATTTGAACGATTGGGCGAGACGGCGTTTCGGCAAATGGAGGCGGATCAACTGCGGGCCGCGCTGGGGCGTGCGTCGGAACATAAAGAAAGCACAGTGCTCGCGCTGGGTGGGGGCACGTATGCGCAAGCGGGATGCCCGGAATTTTTGCGGTCCGCCGGCGTAACCGTACTGTGGCTGGACACGCCCATAGAGACGCTGCTGTCGCGGTGCATGATTATGCCGGGGCGGCCGTTGTTTCGCGATGAGTCGAGCTTTCGAATGTTGCATGCGCAACGGCTGCCTTCCTACGAGCAAGCAGATTATCGAGTGGACAGTTCCGGGGAGCCTGCCACGGTAGTGGCGGAAATATTGCGGCGTGGAATCGCGGGCGGCGGCGCGGGGGAAGAGCACCTAGTCGTGGAGAAACCATAATCCTGAGGTTGAGACGGATGGAGGTGCAGATGAGCAGAGCATCGGCAAAAATGCATTTGATGCCGGGAATTGCGATGATTTTGATCTGCGCCGTTTCCGCGTTGGTGCTGGCGAACAGTGGTGCAGCCGCCGGCGGGGCGACAGTTTTTAGTCCGGACAAAGGGAAGCTGGTCATTCAGCTCAATGGGGAAACGATCGGCAGCGAGCAGTTCGAGCTTACGCAAACGGGAAACAATTGGCTCGCAAAAGGGACCACGGAACTGAAGGTGCCGGGAACCACGGCGGCCACCAGCGTGAGCGGCACGTTGATGTTGCAACCGGACGGTGCACCCATCAGCTACGAGTGGACGTCGCGCGCTGACAAAACCAATGGGGCACATGTGGTCTTTTCCAACGGTACCGCGAAAATTACTTTGCAGATGCAGGGAGCGCGCCCATTCGAGCAAGACCTTTCGTTCAACGCCCCAGTGATTGCGGTGCTGGACAACAATTTGTATCACCAGTATGCGCTGCTGGCGAAATTGTATGACTGGTCGAAACGCGGAACGCAAACCTTTCCTGTGCTGATCCCGCAAGATCTAACGCCGGGAACAATTTCGGTGGAAGCTACGGGCTCGACAACGCTGGATGGAAAGTCTTATGAAGGATTGCGGGTGACGACAGCTGATCTTGAAGTGATACTACTGCTCGATTCGAATCACCGGCTGATGCGTCTGGAAGTGCCTAGCGCTAAAGTCTCGGTAGTGCGCCAATAATTCGGCTGTAAAGCTGCGACGAGGCCTGCGAACTTCAAAGGCAAGAGTTCAAAGACAAGTTCAAAAGCTCAGAAAAAGCCCCACCCTTGCAAAAACCGCAAGGATGGGTCGCCCAACTTCAAGGACTAACTTCAACTTCAAAGAGCTAACTTCAACTTCAAAGGCTAACTTTGAAGACTTAGAATAGAAAAACGGGATAAACATTTTTCGTTTATCCCGTTTTTGCGTTGAGAGCAGTTGTACGGCTTTAAATTGCCATTACATCTTGGCCAATGAGCGCTGATAAACCGGCGCACCTGGGCGACGCATCGGATAACCCTGGGGATTGCCGTGCGCGTGGGTGAGTGCGTGTCCATTCGAATGACCGGTTCCGATGTGGCCGTTGCCGTTGCCATTACCGTTGCCATTCGCCGACGCTTGCTGCTGAGGCAGCCGCGCCGGATTACCGATAGGGCGCAGCGTGGCCGGAATCGCAGCAACGTTATCGCTGATGGCCTGGAGCCTCTTCAGGATGGATTGCCATTGCTCCCAATCCAACTGGCGCAAGAACGGGCGCAATCCCTGGATGAACGGATCTTCGAGGAGCGCTTCGCCGTCGGATTCCGGAATAAAGAAGCGGTTCAAGCCGACGTTGAGGGCTTCGGAGATTTTTTCCAGAGTGCCGAGGCTCGGAGTCATCTGACCACTCTCAATGCGCGACAGGTAGGAGCGCGAGACCTTGGAGCGCGATTGTAGCTGGCTCTGGGTCATCGCGCGCGATTCGCGCAACTGGCGAATGCGCTGGCCGATATTCTCGACCGTTTCTTGATTGATGAAACGATCGGAGGCCACTTCCGCGACTGCTTCCTCCTCAGGTGCAGCTTGAGGAATCAGAAACTCCAGACGCTGCGGCAGGGCTCGCACACAACGGCGGCAGTTACCGGTACGCGTCCGGTATTGCACGAGGCCACACGTTTTGCAGCGAATGACTTCCCTGTCCATCTCGAATGAATCCAACGAATTCATAGTTTCTTTATCAATTTGTGAAGACACCGGCACTCCTTGCTGACTGTTTTTCCGGCGTGCGGATGGGATGAGAACGCTGGAACGTTCTAAGGGGGGAAGACAGTAACTGGCGCGAGAGGGAGTTTCTCCCGAGAGGGGGTTGGTGTCAAGAGTATTTTTAGTTTTTTTTAATTTTTTTTTGAGAGGTTACGCTAGAGCTTCGCCCTGTACCAAGGGACAGGTACCATAAATTAGGTACTTTTTCTAAATTGATGCGGTCCTTCCATGAGGCGAAGTGTTTTTTTCATCGTGATTTTGCACCGCTGAAATTCAATTGCGATTTTTCGCCGAACGAATCCTTAAGCAAGCGCGCGCTGAGATTTTTCTGTATGCTGTTTAGCTTTTGAGAGAGGTGTTGATGCCCACCCGTGAAGATGCTTGGAAATTGCTTTGTGAATATACGAGTTCTGAAAGTTTGCGCAAGCATATGCTCGCGGTGGAAGCGTGCGTACGCGCGTATGCGAGGAAATTCGGTGCGGACGAAGATCTCTGGGGGATTACCGCACTGGTGCACGATTTCGATTACGAGCGGTGGCCAAACAATGACCATGCAGCGGACAAAGAACATCCCGCGGAAGGCGCAAAGATTCTTCGCGAACGCGGGTATTCGGAAGAAATGGTGCGCGCGATTCTTTCGCATGCGGATTACACCAACGTGCCGCGCACATCTCAGTTGGAGCACACCCTTTTCGCCTGCGATGAGCTCGCTGGATTTCTGACGGCATGCTCATACGTGAGGCCGTCGAAAAGCATTCTGGATTTGGAAGTCGATTCGGTGAAAAGGAGGCTGAAGGATAAGGCCTTCGCAAAGGGCATCAACCGCGAAGACGTGCGCAAAGGCGCGGAAGAATTGGGAGTGCCGCTCGAAGAACACGTGCAGTTTTGTATCGCGGCGTTGCGGGAAAATGCTGACGCGCTGGGACTACGCGGAAGTTTGTAGATTAGCCGCAGCGCGAAGTGAAGTTTATTGTTTCAGTTCCTAGAAAACTAGGCGTCCGCGGGATGCGGTTTCTCGAGGTAGGCCCAGCGCTCCGCGATTTTACGATCCGCTATTCGCCAAATGACAATCCCGCGAAATGCGATGCGCTGATTGGTAGTAGCGTCCGTGCCTCTCCAGTGATTACGGACGACCACGCGGTCGTCTTCGGCGATTAAGTCCTCGATCTGGACGTGAATATCGCGGAAGCGCTTATAAGCTCCGCCACGTATTGCTTCGCTCCGGCAGGGCCCGGAGCGGTTCCGGGCGGCACATCCGCACCGTGATCGATAAATTCCGCGGCAAAATTCACGTCGACGATATCGAGATTCTTCTGGTTTACAAACTGCTCAAAGTGGTTGCGAATAAAATCTTTCATCTGCTCAAGGGTCAGGCCGGTTTTTGGATTTACCGCTTCCCTGCTGGTTGCGTTCATGCCTTGGCAGCCTGTTCGCGAAATTGGTCAGCATTTTCTGTGAGGAAGGCGTCCATTTTTATTGGCGCGCGATGGATGAGCGATTCAAGCGTGCCATCGACTTTGGATGCCTTACCGGACGCGTAATATTCCTGTAATTCAAGCAAGGCGGTGACCAAAAAGTCCGGCATGCCCATATCTAGGAGGGCTTTGCGCTGGGCGTCGGGGGGAATGTCGACGTACTGCACCTTGCGACCCGTAGCCTTGGAGATTTTTTCTGCGACTTCAGCGTAGGACAACGCCTCCGGGCCATTTAGTTCATAGATTTTCCCGGCGTGCTGCGACCGGGAGCGAAGAATCGCGGCGGCAGCTGCAGCGATATCACGAAGATTGACGTGGCTGACCTTCGCATCACCTGTGGATTGATAAAACGCACCCTGGGCACGAATAGAGGGCGCGAAATAAGCAATCAGATTCTGCATAAAACCGTTGGGCCGCAGCATTGTGTAGTTCATCCCAGATGCTTTGAGTTTGTCTTCCACTTTGCGGTGCCAGCTGGGAAATGATTTCGGGAAGTCTCCGGCTCCGAGCGCGGAGTTCAGCACAACATGTTTGACGCCGGCTTCACGGCACGCATCGATCATGTTGCTTTCCAACTCGACCAGTTCGCGTACCGGCGAGCAAACCAGATAAACGGTGTCGACGCCCTCGAGAGCCCCACGTAGCGATTGCTTGTCGGCAAAGTCGGCAATGACGGCGGTAGCGCCTTTGGCGGCTTTGGCGGCCTCTTCTTTCGAGCGATACATGGCTCGCACTCCGCTGCCACTCTTTAGAACTTCACGTAGAACTGCGCCTCCCGCGTTTCCAGATGCTCCTGTGATCAGAATCATGGCTATCTCTCCTGAGTTAGCACGCAAGACGGGATGGTATAACAGCGATTTAGACGCCGGGACCGCCCAATTGGCTAGGTCGTTAAAGCATCTTTCAAGCCTACCCCTCAGAAACCAACCTTACGCCAGCTTTCTAACCACACTGACAGAAGCGTGGGATTTCCAGCCAGGGGTGAATCACGTTAGAATTGAAGACAATGTTCACGCAGATAGAAGGGTTTGAGACCAACGTAAGCAAGCATCCGCGGCGCAAGACTTACGCGGTGAAGGTCGGGCAGGTGCGCGTGGGCGGCGGTGCGCCCGTGGTGGTGCAGTCCATGACCAATACGGACACCGCGGACGTGGAGTCCACATTTCGCCAGACCGTGGAACTGGCCGAGGCGGGTTCGGAGATTGTGCGCTGGACCGTAAATGTGCCGGAAGCGGCCGCGGCAGTGCCGCTGATCAAGAAACGATTGCTGGAAGCCGGATGCGCGGTCCCGATCATCGGAGATTTTCACTACAACGGGCACGTGTTGCTGACGAAATATCCGGAATGCGCGGCGGCGCTGGACAAATATCGGATTAATCCCGGCAATGTGGGAGCGGGACAACGGCGGGATGAGCAATTCTCTACGATCTGCAAAGTGGCGCGCGACTATGGCAAGCCGGTGCGCATTGGTGTGAATGGCGGCTCGCTGAATCAAGAATTGGTCATGCAGAAGATGCAAGAAAACACCGACCAGAATCTTGGAAAAGAATCGGAACAAATTATTAATGAATGCATGGTGCTTTCCGCGCTGCAATCCACCGCGCTGGCGCTGGAATCGGGATTAAGAAACGATCAGATTATTATTTCCTGCAAGACTTCGCGGCCACGAGATCTCATTACCGTTTACCGCGATTTGAGCGCGAAGACGGAACAGCCACTGCATCTGGGTTTGACGGAAGCGGGCATGGGCACCAAGGGCCTGGTGTGGTCCGCGGCTTCGCTGGGGGTGCTGCTGTACGACGGGATCGGCGATACGATTCGCGTTTCGCTTACGCCGCGTCCAGGAGGCGACCGCCGCGAAGAAGTCTACGCAGCTTGCGAACTGCTGCAATCGCTGGGGCTGCGGTCATTTTCTCCCAGTGTTACGGCCTGCCCTGGATGCGGACGGACTACCAGCACGACGTTCCAGGAGCTGGCAGAAAGCGTCCAGGATTACATTCGGAACATGATGCCCATCTGGAAAACGCAGTATGACGGCGTGGAAGAACTGACGCTGGCGGTGATGGGTTGCATCGTAAACGGGCCAGGTGAATCGAAAGCCGCGAACATCGGTATCAGTTTGCCAGGAACGGGCGAAGCGCCGCGCTGTCCCGTCTACATCGACGGGAAAAAAGATGTGACCCTGGAAGGCACTTACGTGGAACTGGCG
>DATHGV010000030.1:0-54164 GCA_035490135.1 Candidatus Methylomirabilota bacterium | reverse complement strand
GAGTCTACGCGGAGTCTCCTAGGCTGTCAAGGAGAAGCAGTTGTTTTAGGTCGATTTGTAACAAAGGGTTGGCACCCAACTAGATCGTCACCTCCTTACGGTATATACCATGATATATCACTGATCGCAATCCGTCAAATTCGCTCAGCGAATTAAGTGAGTAATGTGAAGGACAGAGGTTGCGCGCCCCGACCGTGCAATCGCGAAGATTGCCGATGCGGACCTAACATGAAACTGCATTCGGAAGTTCAAGCGCCTGTCGAATCAGAGTCTTGATTACCGCCTGGCGGCTGATGTTCAGTTCTTTTGCTGCGTTGTCCAGTTCGTCCAGCATCGCCGACGCGAAATCTACATTGACCCGCTGGATCGGACCCATCATGTGGCCCGAGTTCCAAGATCGGAAAGTAGCGGACCATAGTGGGTCAACTTTTGATAGCTTCCTCGAAGGGGATGCATGGCGCGAGCACTACGGTGTGCGCTACTTGAAGGGATTCAAGACGGCCACATCGAAGTGCGCGAAATCGCGTTCGTTCCGAGTGGCTACGGTGAGGGCGTGAACGCGAGCTGTGGCGGCTATCATGGCGTCCTCACCTAAGGTATCGGAGCGGTGGTGCATTAAGCGGGCATACTCGCGAAAACACGCCGCATCCATGGACAAAACCTGTGAAGTGCGTTCCAACTGTGCCGCCCAAACCTCGATTTCGTTCGCCTTTACAGGGTCCTGTCGACGCGTGAGTTCCACGCCCCTTTGAATTTCTCCGAACGTTACCGCCGAGAAGAAGCCTTGGCCCAATTCAAGATTTTCTAACCAAGCGACTGCCGCACCGTAGGGCTTGGGCTTGCGCAATTCGGACACCACGTTCGTGTCGATCAGGTAGCGGATCAATCGAACACCGCAGGCTTGCGCGACTTGACCGCGCCACGTTTGGGGAGTGGAATTTCGAATCGCGGACCTTCACCCAGAAGTACATCCTTCCAGGTCAAACGGTTTTCGTCTTTTAGCTTGTGCCATTCGTCGATGGAAACGACAACCGCGGTATCGATTCCCCGACGGGTCACGACTTGTGGTCCCTTCTCGAGCGTGTCATCAATCAGTTCACTGAAACGCGCCTTCGCTTCCTGTAATTGCCATTTGGTCATAAACCACCCCTGGAATGCCATTGTATGGCTAGTCAGATGGCTAGTCAAGTCTAGACTAGGTTGACAGTTCCTAAAATTCAAGATCAGTACTGTACTTCGCGCATGGCTGAGCTCGAGGATGTCCAGATTTACTGCAACACCTGCCACGGCCCGCGCGACATCACCATGCAGCCGCCGCTCCCCGCCGCGACTTGGGAAGCCGAGGTGGAGAAAATGAACAAAACCTTCGGCGCAGCGATTCCCGAGGACAACACGAAGAGGATCACTCTGTATCTGCAAGCCCACTATACGACCGACAACCGCAAACAGTAGAGTTGAAACGGGACGCAGCATGCCCTAAAGGTGAGGTTCGTGGCTTGGGCGCCACGAATATTTTCAGCCGAATACTCGGTTCAATTCCCAATTAGAGCCGAAGGTAATATAAATTCGCCTGCTTCCTTAGAAAGCAGACGTTCTGGTCAACGGAACTGCACTTCGATCGCTGATGCAAATTGGCGACGGTGCACGAACTGTGCACGAATCGAGTGTTTTCATTGCATTGGGTTAGCTTCGAGCGAAAAGCAGATTCCCCCAAATTGTTGAAAACATTGGAAACCAAAATAGTGGACGGAGCCGTTGGAGAGGACTCCGATTCTTTGCAAGCAGGGGGTCACCGGTTCGATCCCGGTCACGTCCACCAATTTTTGCATCGATATTTTCGCGAAGGTTTTATTTTGGTCGGCTGTAAATCACCTGGGTCGATGTCGACAGTTTAATCTCCGGGCGGGAGCTCGGTCATAATCGCGGACTTCGCGATCGTTTCAAGTTCATCCCTCAACTTGAGCCAATACTCCGCCCCCACGGTGGCCACAAACCGTGCGTGCGCTGCTCGCCATAAAGGCAGACTCCGCTGTAATGCTTTCTGGCCAGAATGTGTCAATTTCAGAAAACGCTGGCGCATCGCAGCACGCTTTGAGATCTCAATCATTCTCTCTTTTTGCAACAGCCGGAGACTACGAGTGAGGGTGCTGCTATCGAGCATAAGCACGTTGGCGAGGGTGCCCATGGCGACGGGCTGAAGTTTAGCGATACCCACAAGAATGGCGAACTGAGTAGAACGAACTCCGGACTCTTGCATCGCGGTGTCGTACATGCGGGTGACGATTCGCGAGGTTCTGCGGAAGTTCAGGCTGGCGCAACAGCCGGTTCCGGTTAAGTCCAAGGTGGCAAGTATATCGGTCATGGAGAGCACCTTAAAGTCTTGACTTGTATATACACATAAGTATAGCGTAGATCCCAAGGTGTCGAGAACTCGATTTTCTGATCTTCGGTAGGGGTGAATCGTGAACTCATACAGCTCCACTACTTCGCAGCAATATCATAACGTTCCTGCGTCCGCCAGTTCGCAGGTTAGAAATTATCTTCATTTTGGTGCATTTCATCTGGATGTCGAGCGACGGGAACTGTTTAAAGATGGATTACGCATAAAAGTTCAGAGCAAAGTTATTGAAGCGCTGCTTATTTTGGCGGAGCATCCCGGTCAGATCATCACGCGTGAGATTCTGCGGGCGCGTTTGTGGCCGCGCGACACGCAAATCAATTACGACGCCAATGTCAACACCACGGTGAATAAGTTGCGGCATGTTCTTGGCGACTCGCATGATCGCCCTTCTTGTGTGGAAACGATTCCGCGGCGGGGATACACATTTATCGCCAGTGCACAATTTGTAGAGCAACCGGCGTTTGTCTCGGGAGAAAAGAATGCTTGGGCTGCCGGATCGTCCGCAGGCACACTGCAACCGACGCTAAAGGGCTTTTTCGGAGCGCTCAACGCATCCAGGTGGTTTACCGCGGGTGCGATCTCATTGTTTGTTGGCGCGATGTTATTTGGCGCAGCCATGGTTTTGTTTGTCCACCGAGCTTACTAGTAAATTCAAGCCAGACGGGCTGAATTTTCAAACGCTAGCAGCGCCGACAGTCATCGGCTATGGAATAACTCAATTGCGACACGGACGGAGGAGTGTGTATGAATTGTCAAAGTCTCAAAAGCATGTCCGGATATCGACTTTATATTCGGCCTAACACCACGGTTATATCTATCGTAATTGCAGTGTTTGTGGCGCTGAGCTTTGCGTTTAGCACCGGGACTCAGAGACTGGACGGCACGTTGCGCGTGGTAGTTTCGGACATTTCCGGAGCTAGTGTTACGGATGCCAAAGTCACGGTTACTAATGAAGGGACAAATGTTTCACAGTCGACCAACGCATCGAGCGGTCAGCGGGAGTTCTCTTTTTGACAGCGGGCAACCAGCGACGTTGTTAAACGGTAGTGACGCGAATGCGAATGGTAGCGCCACGGCTGATCGCCCGGTATTTAACCCTGCGGGAACATCAAATGTGCCTTCAAGAATCAACTTCGTCTGCATTGGCGGAGCTGGAAATACCAGCGTAGCGGGATCGGCCACTGGTTGCGGGCGCGCGGCCAATGTCGCCGGGTATGTCGCGGCCAACCTTAACTGATTGTGATGGTGATAGGGGCCCAGCATTCAGCGATTCGCAATAGCTCGGGCTCGGTCACTTCTTTATTCGAGCGAGAGTTAATTTGCGCAACAGGTGGGGCCGCAGCATGTATTGGCTGCGGGCTTTTGCGCGCGGATGAAGGCGCTAATAAATTTGTCGCGGGTTTGCGGTGCGACTGCGTCGGCATCAATGCCTGCGACTTGCAGGAATTCTTTGGCGTCGTCGATGCTATAGATCCGGGTGGGTTCGATGGCGATGGACTCAAACCCTGCTGCGGCGAGCTTTTGCTGGTATTCCGTGTCTGCCAACGCGCCTGCGACGCAGCCGACCCACAGCTCCATGCTCTTGCGAATCTGGTCCGGAACTTCACCTCGAACTACAACGTCGGAGATTGCGAAACGACCGCCGGGCTTAAGGACGCGGAAGGCTTCGCGCAGGACGCGGTCCTTATCGCCCGAGAGGTTGATGACGCAGTTGGACACGATGACGTCCACGGAATTATCGGGGAGCGGGATGTTTTCGATTTCACCTTTCAGGAATTCAACGTTGGTTAGGCCGGATTTGCGCTTGTTTTCTTCGGCCAACGTAAGCATTTCGTCAGTCATGTCCAGGCCGTAGGCTTTTCCCGTGGGGCCCACGCGGCGCGCGGAGAGTAGAACGTCGATGCCTCCGCCCGATCCAAGATCGAGAACGATTTCACCGGGCGCGAGCTTCGCGAGAGCGGTGGGATTGCCGCAGCCGAGTGAGGCGCGCAGCGCGGCTTCCGGAACGGAGCCGGCTTCGGCTTCGCCGTAGAGATTCGCAGTGATTGGATCGCATCCTTCGAGGGCGGATGCGGGACTCGAGCCGCAACAGGCGGAAGCTTGACCGGACGAGGCGCGCTTAGCCGCTTCGCCATACTTTTCCTGTACGATGGATTTGATATTTTCTGAACTCATGGGCTCCCCCTTTTTACCTGGAAATCGAAACTAAATCTTTTGGCGCGACCACATGGTTGCGCGTGCAGCATTCGGCGTACAGGAAACCGAGCAGTTCTTTGAGAGCCTCCGTGTTGGCGCGATACCAGAGGTAAGTGCCATCGCGACGTACGGTGACGAGGTTTTCGTTTTTTAGCTTGTCGAGGTGGTGCGAGAGCGTGGAATTGGGGATGTCGATCTCTGACTGGATATCGCCGACGATCATGCCTTTGGGCTCGGCGGTCATGAGGAGCTGCATGATGCGGAGGCGCGCTTCGGTGCCCATGGCGGAGAACATGTCGGCGAAACGGGCGATTTGAGCCGGTGTTGCGTTCGACATGTTTCGATAATACTGGAAATATGGAATAATAGTCAAGCGCCTTGTTTAACGCTTGCCGGAGCACCCAGACCTACCTCGTAATGCACGGAATCGCCGCATTTTATGTCGGCTCGAGACGAGGGTTTTCGATCCGGCAGATTGGCGGGAATACACTTTTCGTCTCGGGGAGTAAAATAGAACTGAGATGAAACGATCCGGGTTTGCCGATTTACCTTTGCATGGTGGGCGCGTGCCACCGTGGTTGTCCGAGCGCATGACCAAGTTGGGGTCGGCGATTGCGGAAAATATTGTTTATAACTACGGAAGTGGGGAATTTCTTTCGCGGTTAAGCGATCCATTCTGGTTTCAGGCGCTTGGCACAGTTATGGGGATGGATTGGCATTCGTCGGGGATCACCACTTCGGTGGTGGGTGCGCTGAAACGCGGGCTGAATCCGCAGGCGCGTGAGCTGGGACTGCATGTTTGCGGAGGAAGAGGAAAGCAATCGCGGAAGACTCCGGCGGAGTTGATTGCGGTTGCAAATGCCGCAGGATTGGCGGGCGATACGCTGGTGCGCACGAGCCGACTGACGGCGAAAATTGATAACAATGCGATTGCGGACGGGTTTCAGCTGTATCTGCACGCATTCATCGTGAGCGATACGGGGGAGTGGGCTGTCGTACAGCAAGGGATGAATTCGGGGAATGGGCTGGCGCGCCGATATCACTGGCGTTCCGCCACTGTGCGAGATTTTACGTGTGATCCACACACGGCGATTGTGGGGCAGCACCAGGGCACGATTATGAACCTGGTGGATGCGCAGGCGGCGCCGGCACAGAAGGCGATGCTGGGGATGGCGCGCCAAGAGCCGCAGAAAACATTGCGGGAAGCCGCGAAATTGACAGTCCCGCGGCACCATGATGTGCGCGCGAAAGATGTGGATTTGAAGCGGCTCGGGGCGGTGTTGGCGGTCGCTTATGAAGGGGAGCTGAAGGACTTCGCTTCTTTGTTGTTGCTGGAAAATCTCGGGCCGAGGACGCTGCAATCGCTGGCGTTGATTGCGGAAGTGGTGCATGGGGCGCCGAGCCGCTTTTCTGATCCGGCGCGTTTTTCGTTTGCGTTGGGTGGGAAGGACCGTCATCCCTTTCCTGTTCCGTTGAAAACTTACGACGAATCGATTGCCGTTTTGCGTAGAGGATTGGACAGCGCGAAGGTGGGGCACACAGAGAAGGTGGAGGGATTCAGGCGGCTGGAACGGTTTGTGCGGAACGTGGAGGAAACGTACGAGCCGGTAGCGCAATTTGATGAAGTAGTTGCGCATGAGCACGCGATCTCTGCTTCGCTGGAGGGGCACAGCGTGTTTGACGACCGCAAGAAAGCGCCGCGAGTACCGACGCGCGCGGCTACTGCTGCACGAGGCGCGCAAGATAAACAGTTGAGCTTATTTGGCGCTGAGAATTAAACCGGAACCGGTCATCCCTTTGCGCGCTTGCGCTTTGCGCCAGCCGCGCCTTTTTTGCCTAGCGCGGTGCGCACGGATTTTGGAAGATGCGCGATGGTGCGTTTTTTTCTCGCGGCGTTGGCAGCTTTCTTGATGTTTTTGCGTGCGGCGGCGCTTTGTTTAGCTGACATGATTTCGCTCCAATAGATTATTTTTTTTACTACTTGCTACTTCTCTTCCCCGATTCCCAATTCAGCTAAATTTTCGAGGAGTTCGGCGGGGTCGTCATAGACGAGGCGGAAGCCGGCACGCTCTAGCTCTTCTTTGGCGTAGCCGCCGGACAGCAAACCGACGCCAAGCGCTTTCATGCGTCGACCGGCTAATAAGTCCCACGGACTGTCGCCAACGATGATGCAGTCACTTATCGAGACGCCCAGCTTTTCAGCTGCGACGAGGAATATGTCGGGGGCGGGCTTGGTGTTTTTGACGTCGTCGCCGGTGACTACCGGCAGGGATTTGGGCAAGTGCCAATCTTTTACGAGCTTTTCGGTTTGCGGGCGCTCACCGCTGGTGGCGATGGTCCAAGGCAAGCCAATTTTGGTGAGGTGCTGCAAGAGTTCGCGAGCCCCCGGGAAGGATGCGGATGTTTTTTATTCTGCGAGTGAAATATTTGGCGTGGCGTTTGCCGCTTGATAGTGGCGGGATTTGCGGAGTGACCTATTTCTCGCAGAAGGGGTGGCAGGAAAAAGGAACCGCTCATGCCCGTGCGGCGGTGGATTTTCCAGTTGGGGATGTCCATGCGGACGTCGGTGAACGTTTCGTGCCACGCGAGGACATGCTGATAGGCGCTGTCGACCAGCGTGCCATCCAGGTCGAAAAGTATGAGAGGGAACGGGACGGGCTGGCGTGGCGCTGTATCGTTGTCGTTAGAGAGGGTTTTCATATGAGATTCGTTGTCTTCAAACAATCAGTCTAAAAACTAAATTTATTTGCACATCAGATTTTTTTCAGAGCATTTATTGCCGCAGTCAGGGGCTGACGATTCTTGAAGAAATCCTGCCACGGATTGGCGGAGCTCAGGCGCTCTGAATAGTTGCCGAGATTGAATTCGGAAGGGTCGAGCGAGGGACTAACTTCCGACCACGAAAGCGGCGTTGAGAATGGGGCTTTGGGGCGGCGGCGCACGGAATATGGAGCCACTACCGTCTGGCCGAAACCGTTGCGGTAGGGGTCGAGATAGACGCGTTGCTTGCGGGCCGCGATGGAATGTTCGACGGTGAGCTCTTTGGGGAATTGCGCCGCGAGACGAGTAACCAGCGATTCCGCGAAAGATAAACCTTCGTCGACGTCGGTCTCCGGCTTGATGGGAACAAAAACGTGGAGACCACGGCTGCCGGAAGTTTTGGGAAAGGATTCGAGCTTCAAGACATCGAGAACTTCTTTGAGTCGCAGGCCGGCACGAGCGGCGTCACTGAATTTTCCTGACTGCGGATCCATGTCGAAACAAACCCAGTCAGGCTTGCGTAAGGAAGAGGCGCGGCTCCCCGATACGTGAACGGCGATGCAACCGAGATTTGCCAGAGCAAGTTGAGTGACTAAAGAGCCGCCGACGACGTAATTTGTGGATTTAGCGGATTTGCCTACGTGGGCGATCCGCTTGGTGGGCGTGCCGGGCGGCATGCTGGAAGGCGCTTCTTTTTGATAGAAGCAACCGCCACGCATGCCGTCCGGGCAGCGTTCGAGAGAGAGGATGCGATCTTTTACGTAGGGCTGGAGTTTGGGAAAAATGTCAGCGTAAAACTCGATCAGCTGGAGCTTGGTGTAGCCTTCGTCGGGCCAAAAAATTTTGTTGGGGTTGGAAACAACGATCGGGAATTTGGACGAGATCGGAGCTGCGGGAGCTGGCGCTGCGCGTTTCGCGCGCGTTATGTTCGCAGACTTGGAATCTTTCGAGGGTCTGGGCGATTTGACGGATTTAGTTGTTTTAGTTTGCTTCGTTTTCATGCGGCAGACTCCGGCATGCGAACCTCCTGCGGGCTTTTGTCATCGCGAAGACCCAGAAAAACAGGCTGACGAAGCTTTTTGTCGGTGGTCCATTCCTGGTAGGAGATTTGGGCGACGAGTTTCGGGGAGAGAAATGTAACGTCGCGTTCTCCCGGAGGATCGATGAAAGGGCTTTGCCGGCGGACCAGCGGGCGGAATTTCTTAAACAGCATGTCGAGACTTTGCTGGTTAAATCCAGTGCCGACTTTTCCCACAAAGTGAAGTTTGCCGCGATCGTAAGCGCCGAGGAGAAGCGCCCCGAAATGACTGCGCGAGCCGGAGGGCCGTGTGAATCCGCCAATCACGAATTCATCTTCCTGATGGACTTTCACTTTGAGCCAGAAACTGGAACGGCCTTCGACGTAAGGCGAAGAGAGATCCTTGGCGACCAGGCCTTCGAATTTTCGTTGGATGGCGAGACGGTAGGCTTCCAGGCCGTCGGAAGCCAGGCGCGCGGAGGGGACAATTATTTTATTCGGACCCACTTTCCGGCTCTTGGCTGGGAACTTGTTTGGTCCGAGCGATTCTTCCAAAGCAACGCGGCGCTCGGATAGCGGGCGGCGGCGCAAATCCTGGCCATCTTTGTAGAGGCAGTCAAAAACGGCGAAAACAGATTTGCCTGTGTTTAAATTCTGCAACAGTTGAAAGCGGGACACGCCTTCGCGATCAAAGACCGAGACTTCGCCGTCGAGTAAAAGGGTGGGGGGTCGAAGAGTGCTCATGGCTGTGGCAACTTCGGAAAAACGGTCGGTGCGGTCGATAGCGTTACGGGAGTAGAGACGAACGCGCGAGCCCTCTTTGTATGCGAGGATGCGGTAGCCGTCGTACTTTTCTTCATAGACCCAGCCGGGCTTGTGGAAAGGCTCACGCACCACAGTGGCGAGCATTGGTTGAACGCGGAATGGAATTTGGTCGGGCAAGGGATGGAGGAGCGGAAGCTCCACCTTAGGAGGAAGTTTTTCGACGTTTTGGGGTGCGGGCGCTGAGTGTTTTGGAGGCGGATGCCGGGCGAGCGCTTTTCGCAGAAGTGGTTCGTGAAGTTTTTGGGGTTTTGGCTGATTTGGCGGCGGCCTTGATGGTTGGGTCGCCTGTTGCGGCTTTCTCGACGTCGCCGCCACCGTCGCGCGCAATTTCCGCCAGCAGGCGATTCGACACGGCTGAGCGCGGCATTTCCTCGGCTACATCCGCGTCGGCCGAAGCAAAATTATCTCGATGTTTGATTAAGAGCCAGGAGGTTTTGGAGCTGCTGCCGTAGCCGTGGGTTCGAACGAGCACCCAAGACCCTTTAAGTTTTTTTCCGTGCAGCGTAAATTTCAGGTCGCCTTTTTCGAGCGCGGCAGCGACGTCCGGGCTTTCGGGAGTCCAGGTGCCTTGATCCCAAACCATTACGGTGCCGCCGCCGTATTCACCCTCGGGAATCACACCTTCAAAGCTGGCATATTCAACGGGATGATCTTCAACCTGCATAGCAAGACGCTTTACGGAGGGGTCAAGCGAGGGGCCTTTAGGAACCGCCCAAGACAGAAGGGTGCCGCGAAATTCCAAACGGAAATCGTAATGGAGTTGAGAAGCACGGTGTTTCTGAATGACGTAAATTAAAGATGACTTGGGCGCTTTGGGCACCTTCTCTCCGGAAGGTTCCGGGGAGATTTTGAAGTCACGTTTTTTGCGATATTCGTCTAGCGGCATTTTCGAATTCTACAGGTAAATATGACTGCGAGAAAAAGTAAGTCGGGCTCGCACACGGAACTTGCGTGCGAGCCCGGTTTCCGTGAATCGGGGTGACTAACTATTCTTCGTGGCCTGGTGCTGGAGCATTTTCGCTATCACGGTTTCCGCTTTCGCGGTTTTCGGATCGAGTCGGATTCTCCCGATTTTCGGGCGGCTGGTTGTCGGTTCGGCTTCCAGTTCCGGGTCCGGTATCTTCGGTTTCCCCGGTGCGATCGGAAGTAAGCTCGCCGCTCGGGTCGATGTCCGTTTCCTTCAAGCGACGCTTCTGGTCAGGCCCGTCGGGTGAGGTCATAAAAATTAAGCCCTGGCGGCCCTGGCCTTCTTGCGGACCGGCGCCTCTTCTTCGTCTTCCGCGGAACGTTGCTCTGAGCCCTCGCCCATGGCTCTCACGTTAATCTCGCTAGCCATGTCGGTGAGCTTCTGGTCGGTTTCCTTTTCTTCGTCGAGGGTCTGTTCGAGGAGCTGCACGGCGGTGTCTTCGCCCAGCAATTCAGCGTAGGTTCGGACCGTGCCGTAGGCGGCGATCTCGTAGTGCTCAACGCGCTGGGCCGCGGAAATCAACGCCGCGTCCATTACGTCGTCTTCGAAATCCTCGCCCATCATTTCCTGGCCTTCGGCCACGAGCCCTTCCATGCCCTTGCACTTCTTGCCTGACGGCTTCTCGCCCAACTCCTTGAAGATCTGCTCAAGGCGTTGCACGTGACCGCGGGTCTGCTCAAGATGCTCTTCGAAGCCGGTGCGAAGTTCCTCGGAGTTGGCGGCCTTGGCCATTTTCGGGAGAGCTTTCACCAACTGATTTTCAGCGTTATAAATATCTTTCAGTTCGTCGATATATAGTTCTTTAAGAGCCTGATGTTCCATGACTTTCCTCCATAAATTTATGCAGCAAATTCAAACTAAGCGGCAACCCATTCGGTAGCCATCCAGCGGAGTACCTAAGGGGTTGTCTGATTTCGTGTAGCGACAACTCCGGGGACAATAATTTGAAAATTCAACGAGGCGTGCCAAGGAAACGTGCCAAGGAAAAGCGGCGCCTGGTTGTAGCGGGGATGGTTGCAATTGGGGACAAGCAAGTCCATCGGTGAAACGGTGTATTCAGGCGCAGACTGTGGGTTTTGAGGGGGTCGCGCTCCCGGCAGCGACAGAACGTGCTTGGCTTTCACGGCAGGGTGCGGGTCTGCTAGACTAAGGGCTATCGGTTTTCGAATAATCCGAAGAAGCGGGACTAACAATGGCGATGAAGTGTGAACTTTGCGGCAAAGGGCCGCATTACGGTAACGTGATCAGCCACGCGAATAATACGCGGAGGCGGCGCTGGAACCCGAATCTGAAGCGGGTGCGCGCACTGGTGTCTGGAGCTCGAAAGCAGATGCGCGTGTGCACGGCCTGCATTCGCGCGGGCAAAGTAAAGAAAGCTGCCTGAGCATTCACTTGGTTGCCAATCCGTTGCGAAGCGGTTTTCATGTGCGCGCGAAGTGCGCTGTTCCCGGGCGTGTGCGTGGTGCCATTGCAAAACCAATCGCTGTCGCAGGACTGCTGGCTGTGGCTTGCGTGGCGGGCTGCAACCGGCAGGTGCAGCATTCGCCGGATGTGTGGGCGGTAGTGAATGGAAAAGAGATTCGCAAAGATGAAGTGGAGAAATATTACCGGACGCGGATAAATCCGGAAGGGCAGGCGCCTTCACAGGAGGAGGCGTTATCGCTAAAGCTGAATGTGCTGGATGAGCTGATCAACAATGAAATTCTGATTGAGCGCGCCAAGAAATTGAACCTGGAAGCCAGCGATGGCGAGGTGGAAGACAAGTTCACGGAGCTGAAAAGCCCGTTCACAGAGGATGAATTTCAGCGGCAATTGAAAGAGCGCGGCGTATCCGTGGACGACTTGAAGCGGGATCTGCGGCGACAGCTATCGATACAGAAGCTGTTGAACCGCGAAGTAGTCGCCAAGATTTCAATAACCGACCAAGATGTAGCGGACTTTTACAACGCCAATAAAGCACAATTTAACGTGGCGGAGCCGCAATTCCGAATCGCGCAGATTGTGGTTACTCCTCGAAAAGAACCGCAAATCCGCAACCGTAAGAATGATGATGCGACGAATGAGGCGGAAGCGCAGCGTAAAGTAAAGATGTTGATGGACCGGCTGAACAGCGGTGCGGATTTCGCGCAACTGGCGATGGATTATTCGGAAGATATGAATTCGGCGGCGACCGGCGGGGATATGGGCTATGTGCCGGAGTCGGCGCTCAACCAGTCTGATCCGGCACTGAAGAAGACGGTGCTGGGCTTGAAACCGGGGCAGGTGAGCCAGCCTATTCAGTTAAAAGAAGGATACAGGATTTTGAAATTGATCACCCGGGAGTCGCCTGGGTTGCGAGGACTTGCCGAGCCGCAAGTACAGCAAACCATCCGGGATACCTTGCGAAATCGCAAAGAACAGTTGTTGCGCGCGGCTTACCTGGCGATTGCGCGAGATGAAGCGCGCTCCACGAATTATCTGGCGCAGCAGGTGATTGAAACGGCTGGTAAACTTCCGGACGGCGCGAGGGCTGATACGGCTGTGAAGCCGGTGGGCCAACAGTAAATACTAGTGAGCGAAGCGACTGGCCAGGGTGTGCCATAAATCGCAGAAACGCTCTTCCTTTTCCTCTGTCAAGGAAACAAACACTTCTTCCAGCAAATCTTAAGACGGCGTCGGCGATCCCCGAACTTCCGACACGACTTGCGCGAAATCCGGCCGATGCCTCAGGATTAGGGTTCATCTTTTGTCAATTTGATTTCGATTTAGCTCCAGAAGGAATCCTAGATCATGCCGACGAGTGCGGACGTTTTAATTGTTGGCGCTGGTTTGGCTGGATTATGTTGCGCGAAGCGCCTTACCGACGAGGGCATCACCTTTCAAATTGTGGAAGCGTCGGATGGAATTGGCGGCCGGGTGCGCACCGACGAAGTGGACGGATTTTTGTTGGACCGCGGATTTCAGGTGCTACTAACCATTCTGAAGCTCATAAGGTGCTGAATTACTCGCGACTTGATCTTAAATCTTTTTCTCCCGGGGCATTGTCGTGGTTTGCCGGACGCTTGAACCCGATGGTCGATCCGGGGCGGGTGCCCGGGATGTGGCGGGAGGCGCAGCGGTCGGAGTTTGGCACACTGGGGGACAAATTGCGCATGGCCGCGGCTGGGGAGTCGTCTGAAGCGTACTTCCGTTGAAGAGATTTTCAAGCGGCCAGAACGCTCCACGAAAGATGTTCTGAAATCAGAAGGATTCCGCCAGGAAATCATTCACCGTTTTTTTCGTCCGTTTGTCGGGGGGATCTTGTTGGACAGCGAACTGAAAACCACCAGCCGCATGTTTGAGTTTGTCTTCAAGATGTTGTCCGAAGGATCGACCAGCGTCCCCGCGCGGGGCATGGGCGCGATACTGGCGCAGATTGCGGAGAAATTCAGTGCGGATGCGGTGCTGCGGTTGAACTCGCGCGTCGAATCCCTGCACGAAAATGAAATTACCCTGGCAGGCGGGGAAAGCATGAGGGCCCGGGCCATCGTGGTGGCCACCGACGGCCCGTCAGCGGGACATCTGATAGGGGAGGCTGAACCTGCCTCGCGGAGCGTCAGTTGCTTTTATTACCCTGCGGAAGAGCCTCCCGTGCCGGAAGCGATGCTTACGCGGAACGGAGATGGCGCTGGATCGGTAAATAATTTTGCGGTGATGAGCCAGGTCGCGCCGTCATATGCGCCGGCAGGAAAACATCTCATCTCCGCATCCGTACTTGGGACGCAGGAACTCACCGAGGCGCAGTTAAGCGGATTTGTTATCGCGCAAATGAAAAATTGGTTTGGCGTGGTGGCGCGTTCGTGGCGGCTTTTGAAAAGTTACAAAATACCGCATGCTCAGCCGCAACAATATCCGGGCACGCTGGAGCCTGGTCGGTGCGCGTTCGCCCTGGAATTTATGTTTGCGGAGATCGCCGCGACAATGCTTCGATCGATGGTGCCATGTTTAGCGGGTGTCGCGCGGCCGAGGCGGTGATCGAAGATTTTACGCGCTAGTTCATTGGCAAATGTTTTCCGTGCGAAGCGACCAAAAGCCAGCTGGCCGGTAACTGGGACTTACGTACCATTGACGATATATCTACTGCGCTCGAAACTGTACTCCATGGCCCGTTATTCCGCCTTCCTCGGCCTTCAGGTGGAAGTCCAATATCGCGCGGGCGATATCCTGTTGCCAGCCTCCGGAACATTTGTCGGTGATACAGGACGCTCCATTTTCCTGGAGCAGAACCTCGAACAGAAGGGCCAGCACCGGCACTTTCGTTGGGAAATTCCTTACCCCTGCATCGTGCGTTTAGCGGAGAAACCGGAACCTGTAGGGTCTGCCGCACAAGAGAAAACCCTTATTTCGCAGCCCTCCACGGCAGAAACCGCTCAAATAGCTAACGCAAACCAGGAACCCGAAAGCGGGGAGGAAGAATCCGCCGTCAATCGCCTAAAGACTGCAATGATTTTTCCGCGACCTCAGCGATCTAATATTTAATACCCTCCTCATTTTTCCGCTTCTCATTTCGACATCTTCGGCCTGCATCCCTTCCGAGTTTAGAAAATTCGAGTACGCTACAATTGAATTCGTTGCGTGAATAAAATCGTTGGAGATGCTTTTCGATAGAGCGGAGGTTTATGTGAATTCCGTAATAGGACCGCAAACGAAGGTGGGACTGATTGGCTTAGGGCTGATGGGCAAGCCCATAGGTATGAATTTGTTGAAAGCCGGTTTTCCATTGACGGTTTGGAATCGCACCGCATCGCGTGCAGCTGAGCTGGTTGCCGCGGGCGCGAAACTCGCGCTATCGCCGCGGGAGCTGGCGGCTAATTGTGAATTTGTGCTGTCCATCGTTAGCGATCCGCCGGCGCTGGAAGAGGTCTTGTGGGGACAGAACGGCGCGATGAAAAGCCTGCAACGCGGCGGTATTTACATTGATTCCAGCACGGTATCCCCGACTCTTGCGCGAAGGGTAGCGTCGGCTTGCGAGGAACGAGGGGTGCGCTTTCTTGACGCGCCGGTCACCGGAGGCGATTGGGGCGCTAAAAAAGGCGAACTTGTTTTCATGGTGGGCGGTGATGCCGCGACGCTAATTGAGGCTGAGCCTGTTTTTCGCGTTTTGGGGAAGAAATGGTTTCATCTCGGGCCCAATGGCGCCGGCCAGACCATCAAGCTGGCCATGAACTTGATTCTGGCATTAGAGGTGGATGCGCTTGCGGAAGCTCTTGCACTGGTGACGGCCGCCGGTTTGCAGGGAGAAAAACTGGTGGAAGTCATGCAGTCCAGCATGGCGCGATCAGGTGTGCTGGACATCAAGTCGCAAAACTTGTTGAAGGGCGACTACCCGCCAAGTTTTCCGCTGCGATTGATGCACAAAGATATGAGACTGGCGCTGGAGCTTGCCCGGCAGACACACGTGGAACTTCCAGCTACAGAAGCGGCATTCAAGACCTACTCCACCGTGAAAGAAGCGACCAAGGAAGACCTGGATTACTCGGCAGTTATGAAGTTCTGGAAGAAATGACTTCGAAGCACACAGATTTTTGAAAATTACATTTGCACCGAGTTGCCCCGGGGTCTCACGGCTCGCTCACGGGCGCGCGTTTGGCGAGAAAAATCCAATCGGCAAGTCGCGAGCGGTGCGCAGCCCTGCGGGAGCGTCGAGGATCACCGGGATGGAATTCACCACTACCGAGGCGGTGGCCATGTCTCCGGGCGATCCTCCCGGGATGGTCAGGCTTATATTTGGATGACCTTGCAACGCTACGGTGTCGCCGGGCTCTTTGGCGCCCACGTACATTTGCAGTTCGAGATGAATCAGTTCTTTTCCATTGGAGAGGCCCCGCGCGATTTGATGAACGCCTGCGGCCTGACCAGGCGCAACTGTCAGGTATTGGGTCTGGACCGTTTCACTGGCGACGACGGGGTCGATTGATTCGGTAATTTCGGTAACGTCCAGATTCAAACTATCCGCGACCATGGCAACGGATTCTGGCAGGCCGACGTGCTTAATAATTCCCGCGGCAACTTTTTCGCGGAATTCTTCCAGGGACATACTTGCGCCGATTTTCCTTTGTAATGGCTCACGCCGCTTGGCGGCGTCTACGATGCGGCGCCCGCTAGCATGCTCAATGCGTTGCGATACAGATGCAAGGGTGATGAGTAGCTTGTCTAGAACAAACCCGGGGTTGACCCCTGTTCCTACTAACGCCACACCCCACTCTTTGGCGGCAGTGTCGAGACGCGCGGCTAGCTCGGGATAGGTACGATAAGGGTAGGAAAGCTCTTCACACGTGGATACTACGCAGGATTCGGCTTCAAGGCAGGCCAGCAGCTGCTCCATGACCTTCGGCAGCGCGGACGAGGTGGAATGGATAACCACATCCGCCGCCTGGCCTAGCACGTGAGGGGCGTCGTCTGAAATTTTCACGCCCCAGGGAGCATCGGTGGCGCCCACAACCTCGCCGAGGTCGCGGCCCACCTTGGCTGGATCGGTATCAATGGCACCAATAATTTCGATGGCGAACTTTTCTCGCATAAGCCTGGCGATGGAGGCGCCGATAGGACCGACGCCATATTGAATGGCGCGAATTTTCTTTTTCAAAGTCGTTGGCCTTTGGGCGGCTGTGGCACACCGCGCAATTTGTATGAAAACGAAACCCTAACGATAGAGGAATTCGCTAGTGCAGGCAACGCCAAAGCCCATGAATCGGCTTATGAGGCTTGTCTACGGTGTCTGAATCGCCGCATACTTCCAACATTGGAGAACCTAAATGGCGGCAAAAAAGCTTACTGAAACGGAAGTTAAAGAGCGTCTGGACGAGGTGCAAGGCTGGACCTTACAAAGCGGCAAGCTGCATCGCGCGTTCGAATGTAAGGATTTCGTTGCAGCCTTTGGAAACATGACTCGCGTGGCGCTGGTGGCGGAAGCGATGAACCATCACCCGGAATGGTTCAATGTGTGGAACAAAGTCGTAATTGATCTGAACACCCACAGTGTTGGTGGCATCAGTGACCTGGATCTTAAGCTGGCAGGAAAGATCAACGAAATCTTCGGGGTGTAACGCAGGTAGCCGTTCTTGGGCGGCATGCCAATCGAAAATCGTGGGGGGCTTAAGTATGTTCTAGCAGGGTGGTTCCCTTTATTCGGTCTGTATGGCAGGAAACAAAACCTCGAGATTGGCGGGCCCTTAGGCGTTGACATCGCCCATTGCAGATGTTAAAAACGCAACAACGACAAGCCTTTGGGCGGTGGGCCTCCTGACGCACTGGTTACCGCAGTAAGCGAATGAGGCTGTAGTCTTGCCTGGCAGGGTGAGCTACTGCATCCCTCCAGACGCTTGTCATGCATCACCCCACCCCGGGAGGTGAAACTGTTGCTTTCACCTCCTACTTTTTTATCGCTGGTTGTCTAACCCCTTTTTTCTCATCTAGATGGGTTTGTGACTACCCGCCGCCATTGGTCGGCTAGAATGAAAACTGCAGTTGTCACGGAGCCCAAGTCGCATTGATGAGTTCCTCGCCGCCGCTTCTTAACTTTATGCACGTAACTGTTTTTCGTGGGACCGCAGACGATCCGGTGGCCCCGAATGCACTAAGTCCTCAAGTGGCCCGTCCTGCGCTGGATGATATTTCGCTGCGTATCGAGGCTGGCGAGCACGTGTGCATCTTGGGCCCTAATGGTTGCGGAAAATCGACGTTAATTAAAACTATCACTCGCGAGTGCTATCCAGTTGTCCGGGAAGGATCGTCCATCTCGATCCTGGGGCACGAACGCTGGAATATTTTTGAGTTGCGGTCGCTCCTGGGGATCGTTTCACCCGATTTGCTGGGCGCCTGTACTACCGACGCGACGGGCCGGGATGTGGTGTTATCGGGATTTTTCAGTAGCACGCGCATATTTCCGCACCATCATCCCGATCCGGCTCAACTGGCGCTAGCGGATCGCGCTTTGGAACGCATGGGAGTCGCGCATCTTGCCGGTCGTTCCGTCGCGCGCATGTCTTCCGGTGAAGCGAAGCGCACGCTAATCGCACGGGCGCTGGTGCATGATCCGCAGGCTTTACTATTTGACGAGCCCAGCAATGCGCTGGATATTGCCGCGCAATTGCAATTGCGCGCGGCGATGCGCGAGCTGGCGCAATCGGGTATTGCGATTCTGCTGGTGACGCATCACATCTCGGAGATTATTCCGGAGATAGAACGCGTAATTTTGCTTCGCGACGGGCGCATTATCGCGGACGGTTCGAAGGCCGAGGTACTTACTTCTGAAGGCATCTCGGGGTTGTTTGGAATTCCGTTGCGCATATTGCAGCGGGATGGCTACTTTCACATCATGGAATGACCGAAAGACAAAACCGTGAGGGGATTTCGGAAGATTTCACTACAATTCAGAGGTCAACTGACCGCCCGCACTAAAATCGACGAGCATGTTATCCAGCAAACGCGTTTCACCGAATTTCGCGGCGATCAGGACATAGGCCTTGCGGTTGATGTGTGTCAACGGTTCGAACGTCTGGGCATCCACAATTTCCGCGTAATCGACTTTAGCTCTGGGCTCTTCCTTGAGGACGCGATGCATGGCGGACTGTAAGGAAAGGGCGTCCCGGGTGCCATTTTGCAAAAGCAGTTGTGCGGCTTGCAAGGTGCGATGCAACACCGTAGCAGATTGCCTGTCACTGGGATTCAAATACACGTTCCTCGACGACATGGCCAATCCATCTGGTTCGCGCTCAATTGGACAGGTTACCATTTCAGCGTCGAGATTTAAGTCTTTCGCCATTCGCGAAATGATGGCTGCCTGCTGCGCGTCTTTTCTTCCGAAATATGCAAATTGCGGCTGAACGATCTGCAAAAGTTTCATCACCACGGTGCTGACACCGCGGAAGTGACCTGGCCGAATGCGGCCCTCCAGGCGCTCGCTTAAGCCGTCAACGTTTACGTAAGTGGAATAATTCTGGGGATAAATGTCCTTCGCTTCCGGCAGAAACAGGTAATGTACGACGGCACTTTCCAGTTTTTCTATGTCCGATGACAGAGTGCGCGGATACTTCGCAAAGTCCTCGGAGGGGCCGAACTGCGTGGGATTCACGAAAATACTCGCCACCACGGAAGAGCACTGCTGCCGTGCCTGCTTGATGAGAGATAGATGTCCTGCATGCAACGCGCCCATGGTGGGAACCAGCCCGAAAATGCGATTTTCCTCGCGTTGCTTGCGCGCGAATTCTTTCATCCAGGAAACAGTTCTTATGATTTCCACGAGAAGGGAGAGCGGTCAGGTATTCGCGGCGCCGGCACGCTCGCGATAAAAATGGATTACATCGGTGGAGAGCGGCTTGGCACCTAATTGCCTGAGCATGGTAGTGATTTGCCCGCGATGATACGTTCCATGATTGACCAGATGTTGCATCGACAGCCAAAGTGGATTGCTATATTGACCAAAGTTCAGCGTGCGATATTCATGCGGGCCGTCTAAATCGTCTTGCGTAACACCGGCTACAAACTTATTAAGCCGCGCCTGATGCTCTTGCCAACGCGTTCTTAGCGCAGAAATTTCATGGAACTGCCCAACATCGGGCAAGGAAGCAGGCGAGCGGCCCTGGAAGCGTTCCAGCCAGAGCCACTCACAGCCCCAAATATGCGCGAGCGTATCACGCACCGAAGAAAAGCTGGAGCCGAGCGGCTTAGTAAACTGCTCCACGGTCAGCGCTGCGGCGGAATCCAGCGAACGCCGGTTAGCCCAAGCGTTGTAATCGTAAAGAAAGCGAATGTCGTCCGGCGACATCTTTTCCTCCCGTTGATTGTAAGGGCCGATTAGCCGGTGATGGAAATGGTTTTGCGATTTTTGCCGGTTTGCGGCGTATGGTAAGACTCGGCATCCGAAGGAAATGTGGCGTTGCGAACGTCCTCGCAATATTCACGTACCGCACCCGAAATTATTTCTCCCACGCCCGCGTACTGGCGTGAAAATTTTGGCGTCTGGCCAAAGGTTAAGCCCAACATATCGCTCAATACCAGGATCTGCCCGTCGCAATCAGGGCCCGCGCCGATGCCGATGGTGGGGATGCGCATCTCTTTGGTGATCTGCGCTGCCAACTCTCGTGGTATGGCCTCCAACACAATCGCAAAGGCGCCAGCAGCCTCTACCGCGCGGGCATCGCGCAGCAATTGTTCAGCGGCGATCGGCGTTTTGCCTTGCACGTGATAACCGCCCAAGGCGTTCACGGATTGCGGGGTCAGTCCCACGTGAGCCATCACGGGAATTTCGGCTTCCGAGAATCGCGCGATCAATTCCAGTCGACGCTCGCCGCCTTCCACTTTTACGGCTTCGGCGCCGCCATCTTTAATGAAGCGCATGGCGTTGCGCAGGGATTCAGCCATGTCGGTGTGGTAGCTGCCGTACGGCATATCAGCGACTACCAGAGCGCGACGGGCGCCTCTTCGGACGGCGCGAGTGTGATGCAGCATTTCCTCGACGGTCACGGGAAGCGTGCTGTCATATCCCAGCACCACCATGCCCAGTGAGTCGCCGACGAGTATGACGTCAACGCCAGCCTCATCGAGCAAGCGGGCGGTCGGATAGTCGTAGGCGGTCAGACAAGCAATTTTCTTATTGGTGGGGGAACCTGCCTGGGATTTTCGCTGCTGGATGTCCGGGACGGTGATTTTCGCGTCGCCGGTATTCGAAGTGAAGCTCATGTTGGCCTCCGGTGCCGCTCCTTAACTTCAGGATGCAGCCCTGTACCCATGATGTGCTCAGAATAGCAAAATTTTGAGTGAATCGCCAGAACCTTGGGTAGGTGATTAGTACCAGCACCGCTGGTCTATGACCAGCGTCATCTGAGATCGGGCCTTGGGGGTCAGGCCTTCTGGCTTTGCATCGTTGCGGCGCGATGAATTGCCTGGCGAATTCGTTGATACGTTCCGCAGCGGCAGATGTTGCCGCTCATGGCGTCGTCAATTTCCGCGTCGCTTGGCGATGCCTTTTTAGAAAGCAGCGCGACCGCGGACATGATTTGTCCCGGTTGACAGTATCCGCATTGCGGAACGTTGATTTCCATCCAGGCTTGCTGAACAGGATGAGTGCCATCGGTGGAAAGTCCCTCGATGGTGGTAATTTTCTTGCCCGCAACGTTCGCGATGGGCGTCACACAAGAACGGGCCGCTTCGCCTTCGATATGTACGGTGCAGGCTCCGCATAGCGCCATGCCACACCCAAACTTTGTGCCGGTAATGCGTAGCGTGTCGCGCAACACCCAGAGCAGCGGCATCTGGGGGCTAACGTCAACGGTTTGTGGCTTGCCGTTCAGTACAAAACTGATAGCCATGATTCCCCCGATGCGAAAATACCACCTGCCATCCAAAACAGGTTTTTGGAAAGCGGAGATATCCTACAACAGTTTTGCCGATGCAAGCGCAACGGTGAAACTATTTGGGTGGCGCTTGCGGGTTGGGGGTCTGAGCGGCTTTATTCTGGATGGAGAGCAACTCCACTTCGAATATGAGCGTGGCGTTAGGACCGATATCTGGCCCGGCGCCGCGGTTTCCATATGCCAGGTCAGCGGGAAGGAACACTTGCCATTTTGATCCGACGGGCATGAGTTGCACAGCTTCTGTCCATCCTTTGATCACGCCGCTGACGGGGAAAGTGGCTGGTTGTCCGCGCTTGTAGGAACTGTCGAATTCGGTTCCGTCAATCAGCGTGCCACGGTAGTTGCAAACCACCGTATCGGTCGCGGTGGGTTTCGGCCCGGTGCCTTCCTTGAGGATTTTGTATTGCAGACCATCGGGCAAGGCCACGACACCTTCCTTGGTTTTGTTTTGTGCCAGGAAGTCTTCGCCGGTTTTTTTGTTAATTTCTCCGGCTTTCTGCGTGGCTTCCTCCTGCTTGGCGCGAAGGCCGGACTGAAGCTTGGTCAGGGCGGCCTTCATTTCGTCATCGGTCAAGAGCAGCTTGCCGCCGGCGAGCGCATCTTTCATTCCGCGGCTGAAAATTGCGGGATCTATATCTACGGTATCTTTGCGCATGCTCTTGCCGATGTTTACGCCGATGGCGTAGCTGACCTTATCCTTCTCGGTTTTCAGTGTCAGCGGAGATCGCGTACCAGTCGCGGTGCGCGGCTTAGCCGGAGTAGTCCCCGGAGTTTTTGGAGCCGGAGCCGTTTGAGGTTTGGGCGCAGGAGTGTCCTGGGCACGAAGGTTGCCAGACGTAAGCAGACCGATTACCAACAAATTCAACGCTAAGGTTAGTGTTTTTTGCATAGGGTATTGTCACATTGGCTTGCAAGCTGTGCAAATGGGGACATGGACGAAACAGACCATAAGCGGCAAATAGCGGGCACACCCTTTTCTGGCGGAAATCCTATGCAGGAACTGTTCTTGCGGGCGCTTCGGGCGAGCGCGGAGAATCTGGCTCGACACCACGCCAACCCACCGGGCGGCCGCTGACGGCCTCCTTCACAGAGCGGAAAAGCACCACGTACATTAACTGGCGATAGTAGAAGCGCTGCAAGAGCACAGGAATGAGCAGGGTCCAATCTTCCTTGCGCTCCAGCGCGAAGGCCACCAAGCAGGTGAGTATGTCTATGAGCAAAAACCCGATGAAGAAAAATAACGATCGCTGCACGTCAGCGGTGGTCCACAGCTGCGGCAATCGCGCGATATGCAATTGCCCGACGGCCCATAATGCGAGCGAGCCGAGAAACATCAAATCGATTATCGGCGAAATGAGGGGAAGCACCAGTTGAAAAACAAAAATATTTGGAAGCGCAATCCAGCCCAGTGTGCCGTATTTGGGTCTTAACAACGTGTCGCGGTGCTTCCAGAAAGATTGCAGCGTGCCGAAGGTCCACCGGAATCGCTGGCGGATTAGCGCGCCAGGGGTTTCGGGAGCTTCGGTCCAGGCGATAGCTTCTTCGTCATAGCTGATGCGCCAACCCAGCCGCCGAATAGCGATGGTTAGGTCCGCATCTTCCGCCACGGTATCGGAAGTAATTCCGCCGGCAGCTTCAATGGCCTCGGTACGCCATGCTCCGAGTGCACCGGGCACCACAGTGATGCAATTGAGAAGATCGAAAGCGCGCTTCTCCATGTTCTGACTGGTGATGTACTCCAGAGCCTGCCAACGCGTAAGCCAACGGGTGCGATTGCCGACCTTTACATTACCGGCTACCGCGCCAACCCGCGGATCGGAGAAATGGCGCAGCAATTTGGAGATGGCATCCGCTTCGATCTCGGTATCGGCGTCTATGGTCACGACGATTTTCGTTTTTGCTTGTGACATCGCCAGGCTGAGCGCGGCGGACTTGCCGCGGTTCACTTGATGAATGATGTGTACGCGCGGATAGGCGCCGAAATGTTCATCGAGTAGCGCGCCGGTGCGGTCCATGGACCCGTCATTGACGACAATGATTTGCAGATTTTTTGTGTTGGTAGCCAGCACAGAGGAGACCGTCTGCACGATTACGTTTTCTTCGTTATGAGCAGGAATCAAAACGGTCACATCCGGAGGCGGATCGGGCATCACGTAGTGATCTGGGCGAAGTTTTTCTATCAAGGCAAGAATGCCGATGACCACCGCGCGGCCACTTACCAAAATTATTCCTACAATGAAGATGGTGGCGAAACCTACGCGGAACCAGCGGTACAAACTGAAGATGAATCCATCCGCGCGCGCTTCGAATCGCTCCTGTGGAGATAGGGGCAGCATCATCGAACTGCGTGTTTTGTGCAGCAAATCAGGGACAGATACAAACTGGTAGCCCTGAGCGCGAAGGCGATCGATTATTTGAGGCAAAGCCGCGACCGTTTGGGTGCGATCACCGCCGCCGTCGTGAAAAAGGATAATGTTGCCTTCGCTCGCCTGGGTCAGGACGTTATCGACTATGTCGGAAGCGGGAATTTGTTTGCCGCCGGGCGATTTCCAATCATGGGGGTCAATTTTTTGGCCCACGATCACGTAGCCCATATCTTGCGCGAGGGGCAGTTGCGCGACTTCCTCAGCGTACTCCGGTTCATGATCAATTCCGTAGGGCGGGCGGAACAGAATGGATTTGACGCCAAGGGTGCTCTCGATTAGTCGCTGGGTTAAATTCAGCTCCCAACGCAACTGGGTCCGCGAAATATCGTCGAAGTTCGGATGGGTGTAGGTATGGTTCCCTACCTCGTGGCCTTCCGCATATTCACGCTTGAGCAATTCGGGCCACTGGCTTCCGGAGACACCGACAATAAAAAATGTAGCGGGCACGTTTTTTGCTTTAAGCACATCAAGAATTTTGGGCGTCCAGCGGGTATCGGGTCCATCGTCAAAGGTGATGGCTAATTTCTTTTTCGCCGCGCCGAGTTGATCGATGTGATACGGAAGCGGATAAATTTCGAACTTTTCTCCAGTGAAGAGATCGGTGGGGGGATCGTAAGTAAAGCTGCGGCGGCCGTGCTTCGGAGTATCGATGAAGTGCCACACGTCACCATCGCCTTCCAAAATCAGGTCGGGGCCCGGCGGAATGTCGGTGATCTTATTGCGAATGGCCTCGGTGGGATGGGTGGTATCCCAGATGGGCCACATGGAAGTATCCGCGGAGCCGAGGCGCCACAACGCCGTGCCCTGAACGCCCATGCGTTCATTGGCTCGCAGCTCGTTGTAAGCCGTCAGGGCGTCGAGCATCCACACCTGGTGGACGTGATCGTGCTCGTCATTGTAGGAATAATGGGGGTTGAGCGAGACGGGATCGAATTCCACGGCAGTTTCGGATTCCGAGGCGCGAAGTAAAGCTTCCTGAATGGTCAACGACTCCGCGGTTTCCTGTTTTTTCTTGGGCGCCTGTGACCAGTCGTAGGCGTAGTTGCCGATGGCGGAGATAATTTTTTGTGCCGGTACGATTTTTAGTATTTGCCTAAGATTTTCCACATACCAATCCTGCCCGGCGATGGGTCCGGGCGGCGAAGTGAGCCAATGCTGGTCGTAATTCATTAACACCAGAGCGTCGCATTGTTTGCCAAAGAATGCGTAATCGTACGCGTCGTCACGAGCGGGGAGCGCGACCATCAGCTTGAGGTTCGCGGAATGTAAGGCGGCGGCAAGTTCAGCAGCAAACTTTTTGAAATGTGCCTGGCTTTCGTCGGGCACTTCCTCAAAGTCGACCACGATTCCGGATTCGTGCGTCTTTGTCGCGTATTCCACCATGTCGCGCTCAAGATTGTGCCTGGCGTTCGGGCTGGCGAGCATCTCGGCCATTTCTTTAGTGTGCCAATTGACGCCGTCGTAGTTATTGACGAGGCCCATCATGGGAATTTCCACGTTTACGGATTTCATCCATTGATGAAGCTTGTCTTCTTTGAGAATGGCGATGGCCTGGTCGGGAGTAGCCTTGGTGGTATTCTGTCCGTTTTCATAATCGACGATGGTGATGGCGCCATCCGACGTTACGGAGTGAAGCTGCTCAGGAATGAGAAGGTCAAGATCTTTGTAATGGCCCTTTAGTGAGGCCATGCTATTGGGGTCCCAGCTTACAAAAAATGCGGCATGCAGAGGATCGTAACTAACTGGCAAGGACCCGATAGAAGCCACGCGACGCTTGCGTCCTTCACGCACGGGTAGCAACTTGGCTGTAGGCTTGAACTTAAGCGGATAAAACTTGGGCTTGGTGTCCGGCAGCAAGCCGGCGGGCAGATCGACGCTGACAGCCACGGTCACAAAGAAATAGGTAAGCGCCACGGTGAGCAACACCGCGGAAACTTCCATGACGCGCCTGGTGCGGCGCCAGCGCACACGCTCCGCGTCGTAAAATATAGGCCCGCGTTCCTTCATGAAACCTTTCGACCCAGGGTCACGGCAGGGTTATCTATGCGCTCCGGTGTTGGAGCGCAATGCTCGAATCCGTCTGCACTATTGTAAGATGCGTTTCATTCATGCGGCGAAATTTCTCCAGTGCTATTGCCGCGCTCGCGGTAGGCGCGTGCTTGCGTTTTTTCTTCGTGCTGAAATATCCGGCGGGCTCCGGGGACTCGGTACTTTACGAGCAGATCGCGACGAACTGGCTGAATTATCACGTGTACGCCATGAACGTGGACGGCGCGATTACCCCGGTGGATATTCGGGTGCCGGGCTATCCGGCATTTCTTGCGGTGATTTATTGGTTGAGCGGCAAAACCGGGCCGAATGCGCGCTTCTGGGTGATGACCGCGCAGGTTGTGGTGGATTTGCTGACGTGTGTGGTGGCGGCCTGCTTAGCGGCGACGTTGTTGGCTTTGGCTACCGGGAAGGTGCGCCGGTGGCGTTTTTTTTTGGTGGGCTTGTGGCTGACGGCACTGTGCCCCTTCACGGCGAATTATGTGGCGGTTCCGCTTACGGAAACAGTCGCCACATTTTTTACCACGCTGACTATTTGGTTTTTGTGCCTCCTATTATTGCGGGGGCGAGGCGCGCTTTTGTGCGTGGAGGGCAACTCTGTCAATTTGCGCTTCAAAGAGGAGTGGTTCGCCGCGTTCGCAGGAGTTTCCGCCGGCTTCGGCACACTCTTCAGACCAGAAACGCCGCTGTTACTTATAACTTCGTGCGTGGTGCTTGCCTGCTATTTCCTTCGGGGAGGCCTATGGTCCGGTCAGTGGCGCCAAATCACTCGAATAATTGCCTTCATGGCGGCGGGGTGCTTACTTCCGCTCACGCCGTGGACTATACGCAACGCCATTACCTTACATGAGGCGCAACTTCTAGCGCCGAAGAATTCGAATCTGCCTGGCGAGTTGGTGCCCTTTGGCTTCATGGCCTGGGAAAAAACGTGGCTATTTCGGGTTCGCGAAGTTTACCTGGTGGCCTGGAAGCTGAATGATCAGCCGATAACTCTGGACGATATTCCTGCGCGGGCATTCGATACGCCAGAGGAAAAAGAACGCGTAGCCGCGTTGCTCGAGCCGTATAACGACGAAGTGACGCTCACGCCGGAAGAGGACGCGGGGTTCGCGCAACTAGCCAGGGAGCGGAGCGTGCGACATCCGCTACGAACGTATTTGTGGCTACCGGCGGCGCGAGCTTTTATGTTGTGGTTTTCTCCTCGGATCGAGTTGTTGCCATTGTCAGGGCAGGTATTTCCTTTAGCGGAAGCGTGGGAAAACGATCCGGTGGACCAGGCGGTAACAGCGGGATTTGAATTGCTGATTGCGTTATACGTTTTGTTCGCAGGGTGGGGAGCGCTGCAATTGTGGCGGCACCCCTCGGCGAGAATCGCGGTGGCGATAATCGTGGGCTACATGGTGGTGCGTACGGTGTTTATGGCCACTCTTGAAACACCCGAGCCTCGCTACATGCTGGTATGTTTTCCTGCTCTGTTGGCTATTGCGGCGCAAGTGTTTGCGGGCAAGGCCGCTACAAAAGAGAATTCCTCCGCGGCGAATGAACACGGTCTTCAGGACGCGGGCTAACGTTCTTCGAAGGGCTCGGGGTGGATGGTGACGCGATGTATTTGCGGAAATTTTTCTTTCACACGGTCGACCAATGCGGCGGTGACATCGTGGATCTTGTTGATGGGCAAATCGCTTCTCATGGTGCAGTGGCAGGAAACCAGGATGCGGTGTTCCACCTGACGGACGCGCGCGTCATGACAATTCACCAATTCATCGTACTCGGACGGCAGGGAGTTCAAGAATTCCTCCACTGCTCCCGCCAGCAGTTTCATTTCACCCAGACCGGCATCCGGCGTGGCAATGTGAGTTCCTAACGGCTCGATGTGAATATTTACATCCGTAGGCGCGTCACGTAAAGCGCGAATACCTTCTTCAAGCTTAGTGGCCCGCCGGTGGGCCTCGCGCAGACGTAAATTCTCGTCAACTTCGAGATGCAATTCGATAAAGAGCTTGCCGCTTTGCTGCAGAGCGGTTACGTCGTGTATGGCGAGGCCCAGGCGTTGTGCCAGCGCGCGGATGGACTCGAACAAATGCTCGCCCTGAGGCGCGCGCGGCTCGGCGTGCACCATCACGTCGGAGGGTACAATTTCGCCAATACGTTTTTCGATGGCGTCGCTAAGCGCATGGACCTGTTCGAGACTTGTGGTTCGAGCCACGCTCACCGTGGCATCTACGAAATGACGATTCCCTGCGCGGCGAACGCGCACGCGATCGACGTCCAGGACTCCCTCCATGCGGGCCACCGCGCGAGCGATCTCTTGGCGAAGGCCTTCAGGCGCGGCATCCACGAGCGCGTCGAGGGTGCGCCTACCAAGCCGCGACCCGACCCACAGAATGACGCCTGCGACCGCCAAACCCGCGATGGAGTCGGCGTACACCAACCAGGGAAGATTCCAGGTTTCACCAGCCCACACAAGTCCAATGCCGGCGATGACCACGATGGTGCTCCAAACATCCGTTGAAAAATGCAGAGCGTCGGCTTCTATTGCTTCGCTGTGGTATTTGCGTGCGACGTGACCCAGTGCTTTCGCGCGGGTTATATCGATCGATAGAGCCACCAGCAGGATCAGCACGGCAATAACGCTGGGTTGAATATGAACATGATGGAAGAACAAGCGGTCGATGCCTTCGTAGATGATGAACACCGCAGTAATGAGCAGCAACGCGGTTTCCACGAAAGCCGAAAAATTTTCAAACTTGCCGTGGCCATAGGGGTGTCCTTCATCAGCTGGCTGATCCGACATACGAACGGAGAGATAAGTTATAATCGCCGCGAGAAAATCCAGACCAGAATGCAGCGCTTCGGACAACACGCCGAGGCTGCCAGTGCGAACCACCAAAAACGTTTTGAGCGAGAGCAAAACTACTGCCGAGCCCACGCTTAACAGCGCGGCACGCTTCTTTTCTCGGACTTCCAGATTTTGCAGAATGGCCATCAGGTTTGCCTAGCCTATCCTAAGTTTAAGCAGTTTATGGGCAGAGCTTGAGAAGACGTGCTCTGGACGGCTGAGAAAGGCCCAAGGATCGAGGGCCTAACCCTTGCGCGGGAGGAATCGCAGCGCGGCGGAATTCATACAATAACGCAGGCCGGTAGGCCGCGGTCCGTCGGTAAAAACGTGACCTAGATGGGCATCGCAGAGAGTGCACTTTACCCCGTTGCGCACTACCCCGAAGGAGAAATCTTTTTGTTCGCGGACGTTCTCTTTGGCGATAGGCTCGAAAAAACTGGGCCATCCGGTGCCAGAGTCAAACTTGGCCCGGGAATCAAACAGCGCATTGTCGCAATCGATACAACGGTAAAGGCCGGTTCGGTGCTCGTTGTCCAGCGCGCCGGTGAAAGCCCATTCCGTGGCAGCACGGCGGGTGACATCAAATTGCAAGGCGGTAAGTTGAGACTTCCACTGTGCGGCGGTCTTTTGTACTTTTGCGCTCGTCGCGGGACCCAGAGGCGTTCCGTCGTCCGCGAATTTTATGATTTTTACGGGCCCAACCCCGGCAGTTGGTTCAAGGCCATCGGCAAAAGCAGAGGAACAGACCCGTTGCACGCCCATGAGCACGCCGTAACCACCCAGCGTTGCAGCCGCGTAAACGAAGCCACGCCTCGTAAATTCTTTCATAGGTGCCAACTCAAAATACTGGCAGCTCAGCGGAAGTAGCTAGCAAATTACTTCGACGCGGTCATCGGCGGCGGAGCTACAAGTGGCAAACGCTTTGGCTCGCCGCGCGCTCCGCGGACTTCTACTTCTTCAAAGAGCAGCGAGGGCGCGACAATCGATGCCGGCAAACCGTTCTGCGCAGAACCAAAAGCGCCAAGAGCGGTGCCTGCGAAGCCATTGATCTGGCTCTGCATGTAGTTATAGACGTAATTGTCGTTGCCGATTCCCGCGATATTGCGGATCGCGCGGGAGTTTATGCCGATGAGGCGTGCGCCGCGGATAATCTCTTCACGGCCGTCTTCCGGGTACACGCGATAAAGTACCAAGGGCAGACGGTCGCCTGTGCCGGCACCGCCGCCGTAGCTTGCCAGCAAGCTTTGAAAATCATCCTGGTGCAGCAGGCTGATGGTGGGGTTATCCATTTCGCGAACAATGAGGCAGTACGCCAGTTTTTGATCGCGACACTCATCCAGGAATTTCTTTTTCAAGTCTGCCGGCGACATGGTCTCTTTGGAAGTAAAGAACAGATTGCTCATGGTCGGTTTGGCATCGCTGAGAAAAGCAGAACGGCCATGTCCATTGGATTGATCGAAATCAGGACCGGGACGGCGAGACATCAATTCGCTCTTAAGCGTGCCGTTTTCCACCAGAGTCACTTTTTGTGCGCGCACTCCTTCATCGTCGACCGCATAGGAACCAAGTAGCGGAGTGCCCTGAAATTCTTTGGCGCTGGGATCATCGACCACCGTCACGGAGGTTGGTAAAACACGCGCCCCGATACGAGTAATCCAGTCACTTTTTCCGCCGAGTCCGCTCAACAACTGTTCCATTACAGGAGTGAACGAGACGGGAGGCCGCGCGCCATTTACGGCGGGGCCGAGAATCTGGGCCAGTAACGGAGCTGCGGCACGAGCCTCAAAGAGCACAGGGCCAGTGTAGTCGGGTGCGGCCGGGGCGGAGCGCAGCGCCATCAATTCGCTACCAGCAACGTTAAGGCTTTTGCGCAAGGCATCAGGCGTAGGCAGGTCGGAGGGATGCACGGCGTAAGTGGCATAGAAGTGATTAATTGGCGTGCCGTCGTCCGCCAGAGCGTTCATGCCGGATTCCATCGCCGCGAAGCTGCGATTGGTGCGAATCTCGGTGCCCTCACTGGTTACGAGGTATTCGGTGGCGAAGACCAGGTAATAAGTGACGCGACTCTCGTAGATTTGTGGAAAGGCGCGCAGCGCGGCTGAAGTATCCCGGGCTTCCTGGTCCCAGTTGCGCTTGGTCCAATCGGCCATGACCAGCGGCTCGACAAGGTGCACCGGCTCAGCTTTGGAAAAATCATTGATATCCGATTGCCGGGCTAGGCTGCTGAGATAGGCCTGTTTGCGTGAATAAGTTTCTACTGCTTCCTTGAAAGCCTGATCCGTGGCGATCCAAAGATCCTGACGAAGAGAATCGTAATCGCGATCAATGCCTACGGAGCCGGTCGAGCCGATGAAGCCGCGGAAACCGTCATCGCTTATAAAATTGGAGCTGTCCAATTTGTAATTCCCAACACGCGCTTCCACATTCATGAAACGGCTGCGTGAGTGATTGCTATTGAGTAAGGTACCGAATTCACCGCTAATTTCGCGAAAATCCAGGTCAAGCAGCCGGTATTCGACGTAATAGGGGCGAACGGGTTGATCGGTGCCTGGAATTTTCAGCTCCAAGCGGGTTTTGGAGCGCTCCATTTCGTCATGCATGGCCCGCAAAGTCTGGTCATTGTCTTTTTGAGCCAGGTCTTTTTGATCTTGCGTCGCGGAGGCGAATGCGGCCGTGCCACAAGCGATGGTTGATGCCAAAAAGAAAAGTGCGGAAAACAGGCGCGCGAACTTCATAGTTGACCGCCCGTCTTGGCAAAAGCCGTGTCATGCGCCGGAGCCGGCAGAATCGGAGGTCTGTCCGTGGAGCTTTCTTTTTTCTGAACTTCCAGCTCGGAGGTCAAAATCGCGGGAGACGCTGCGGAGACCGGGACAGAACCGGATTCAGCGCCACAGTAGCCATTAAAAACTTCAGTGGTGTCTCCGGTGGCAACGATCTTTGTCAGGGCCGCCAAGGGAGTGCCAACAATGTCGACGCCGCGCACCAGTTCGTCGGGGCGGCCGTCCGCAAATACTTTGTAGACCACAAGGGGCAGCACTTGAAATGCCTGTGGCTGGCCGCGGCCGGTGAAGGTAAAGCCGCCAGCTATGTCGTCAATCAATAAGCCGAAAGATTTATTCTGCGCTTTGATCAGTTCGATCAGCTTGGCGCGCAGTTCTGCGTTGCTGACCATTTTGTTGCTTTCGACGATGAGGTTGCCTTGACGGGAAACCGGAGTGGCACCGAGCTGACGCCTACCGTGACCATTCGAATGCGGAAAGTCGGCGAGTGGTGAGCGCGACATTTCAAAGTTTTTCAGCATGCCGTGATCTACTAAAGTAACGCGCTGCGCCGGGACGCCCTCGTCGTCAAACTGATAAAATCCCAGCAATTCCTGGGAGCCCAGGCGCTTCTTAGTGGTGTCGTCGACGATGCTTAGAAAGCTTGGCAAAATCTGTTCGCCAACTTTGCTCGAGAAGGTCTGGCCTTCCGTTACGTCCTTCTGGCGGTGCCCCTCGTCGCGGTGTCCGAATACTTCATGGAAGAAAACCGCCGCGGCCCGTCCAGTAAGGAGAGCCGGTCCGACACTGGGATCGTTAATGGGCGCCGCGACCAGACCTTCCAATTCTTTGCGCATGGTGGCTTCCGCCGCATAGACAGCTTTATCGTCCGGGGCGTCGGAAGGATTTACCCAGTCAAAATTGTAATAACGGTTGATGTCCATTCCGTCTGGAGCTTTGCCCTGAATAAATAATTCCAGGCGATAACGAATCTGTCCGAACTGTAGCTGGGTGCCCTCGCTGTTTACCTGATAATCGTTTTGAGCTTGCCCGCTGAAGGTTACGATGGAATTGATAACCGCGGTGGAATCCCGGAATGCTTTAGTGTAGTCGCGAACTTTTTGTTCCCAGGGTTTGCGGTCCACATTAATGGAAACTTGCGAACCGACGAAGGTATGAGGCTCTTCACGAGAAAAGTCCGGGGCCTTGCCTTCGGCCGTTTCTACTTTCACCTCTTTACCGGTTTTGATTTTGATGAGCGCTTGTGAAGAGGCCTCGTATTGCTTGTTGGTTTCGAGCCAGATGGCACGCCGCAACACCTCGGCATCGTCATCCACGGGAACGGAGGTGCCTGGGCCGCCATTGGCTTGCTGGCGCTCACCGACTTTATGCGAGTTATCCAGCGTGTAACTGCCGGTGCGAACGGAAACTTCCAGCCAGCGGTTGCGGCTTTCCGTGCTATTCAACAGCGCGCCATTCGAACCGGAAACATCCGCGCGCTCCGTATCCGTGACGGTGTAACCGAGAAAATAGGCCGGCGGGTCTTGCGCCTTCAAAGCTTTGAAGGAGCGCTCCATCTCTGCTTGCAACGCTGCCAACACTGGCGAACGTTTCGCCGGTGCGTCGGGAGGACCGGCAAATACAGCAGTGGTGGCGCCGCATAGAGCGGTCAGCACACAAAGGACATGAATCCATCTGTTACGCATAAATAAGATCAAAGGGAGCCTCACAAGCGATTAGACGGGAGCAACAACTATTCAGTGTAACCGAGCGTCCACGAACCATCCAAACGCAGCTAGCTGGGCTGCAAGATATTGGATGGGCCAGAGCGTCGGACCGTTGCACTCATTCGCAAAGTTGACGCCCCCAAAGTAACTGGCTGAGCACCCCTAACTGCGGGCTGTAATCTAAAGCAACTACGGAAGGCGAGCTGCTCTCCTGTTGCTGTACCTGGATTGGCAACGGGGAGCGGGCGGTATCTACCCACAAGCGGCCGGATTAGTTTGTGGATTGCATTTTGTCGTGACCGGCGTGGTCTTGGTGCTTCCGCGTGTGACGATGGGGACGACGACGATGGGAATTCCCGCCAGCACACCCAAGGTAATTGCCGTGCCTTTCCCAATGTGCGTAGTCGATTGCACCGCGCTCGGAGGCCCGCCCACGTCGGTACTCTGCGCGGCTTCGGTGAGAAGATCGAGCGTCGCTTGAGCTGGAGCCAGAGGCCCGGAGTTGTCGCCGCTACGCACGCTACTCATCTGTCCGGCTTTAACCACCACGCAAACGCCGGCCAGATTGCACACGCGCACCAGGCCCTCAAAAACAATTACGTTCATGGTGCTGTTGTCATAGGCCACATAAAAATCCGTACCCACGACACCAGCAACACCGGCGGGAGTATGCACCTCAAATTTTCCATCCGGTTTGGCGATTTTTTGCGCCTGACTGCGGAGCTTGCCGTAGGTTAGTTCCAGCTCAGTCTGTTGCGCACCAGCATCGTGTTTTACTACATGCATCGAGGAATTTGAGCCAACGTTCAACACCGAGCCATCGTCAAGCGCAATGCGCGCGCGGCCGTTGATCTGGGTGTTCACGAGATCTTGCCAATCCACCACGGATTTAGCGGAGGCGGTCAAAGTTTTAGAACCGCGAGCGATACTCACGGCCGGGATCACGCGAGCGACTTCGCCGGCCCGCGAATTGGAAGATTGCGGAGTAGCAACTAGGTCCGCGGGATCAGCGATGCACAATGTAAGTAACAGTGCCAGAGCAAAGGCATATGGTGAGGTTGTCTTCATCTTCATTGCGGGACACTCCTGGGCGAAAGATTACCTACCGTTGTTATGGGAGAGTACCAAAAGTGGCCATTAAAAAGGAATTGGCGTTGCGCAGTCATTACTGTCGTTCTTAAGGTGGGAGCGCTTCGGCGTTCTCTAGCTATCGAGGTGAAAAATCACGGCGGCCATATCGTCGTGCTGACGGATGACGTCTGTGAAATCGTGGACCGCCGAAAAGATACGCACCAAGAGTTCTGTTGGGGACGCACCAGAGTTATCGTTACAAACACTCATCAAGCGCGGAATTCCAAAATCATCGTAGCGGGCGTTCTGGGCTTCGATAATTCCGTCTGAGCAAACCAGGATGGAATCGCCCGGCTCCAGTTTCAACGTTAAAGTTTCGTATTCGGCGCCCGCAAACAAGCCCGGGGGGATGCCTGATAGATCAAGGACCCTGCAACCCCTTGCTGAAAAGTGAAGCGGCCCTGGCATTCCGGCGCTGGCCAAGTGCATCTCGCAGGTGTGTGAATTGAAAACGCCGTAGACTATCGCGGCGTGGCGTCGCAGCCCGCCGCGGCTCATCAAACGTTTGTTGAGCGCTGATAAGATTTCACCGGGTGACTGGTCGGTTTTGTGCACGCTACGCAAAATTCCGACCGCCAGGGCGGCGTACATCGCGGCGGGCAAGCCTTTGCCAGAAACATCGCCAACGTAAAATCCCATGTTACCGTTGTCCATCAAAAAATAATCGACGAAGTCTCCGCCTACGATGTCCACGGGCTCAAATTGATGAGCGATGATTAGCGGCCCCGCGCAAAGAACTTCCGCGGGAAGCATCAAGCTTTGGACTGCGCGCGCTTCTTCAAGCTCCTCCTGGTGGAGCCTTTCGATAGCACGAGCTTCGACTGCGGGCAAAATAGTGAGCATAACGTATTGGAGCTTGAATCACCGCGAAGGGGTTCGAACGGTGACTGAAGCTTAACAAAATTGCTGTTCACGCTCGCGACCAAAATATGAGTTGTTTCCTGTGCAATTCCGGTGCACGCAAACCTTGCCACTGCGGCTTTGCGGGATGAAAATTACAGTATGCGAGTTCTGGCTCTCTTGCTGGTCTTCTCGGGGTTGTTGTTGGGCGCGTATTTTTTTTATTTAAAGAAACTGCCCACTATGGACAATGGCACCGCAGCTACGCAAGCTATCAACTTGACCGGCGTGCGCAGCGACCTGCTGCAAATTGCGCAGGCAGAGCGTGCCAACGTCGCCTCCAACGGGAGCTGCGCATCGCTAGCGGATCTCCTCTCCTCCAATCTGTTGACGATGACCAGGACCGAACGCGACGGCTACAATTACTCCGTGGAATGCTCCAGCGCGGAATTCAATGCCGTGGCGCGGCACACACCTGCGCCTGGGGGTTCACCCATTCGTTACCCCAATCTGGCCGTGGATCAAAATATGCAGGTTCACGAAGTGAACTAACCGCCGGACAAGCACCGTCTATCGCAGGACATATTCGCGGAACATTCCTGGCAAACTCTCCGTACCATTCAGTGACCTCGGTGAATAACTCGAGCCGGAGTCTCTCTGGATGATTGCACTTCGGAAAAGGAGAGGGTATGGACAATACGATTGGACTGGTCGCGGTCATTCTTTCTTTAGGATTTCCCCTCGGTGCCATGTACACCTACTACTGCGTGCGCAAACTGCGCAGCCAAGAGCGTCTGGCAGCTATGGCGCGCGGGGTTGAAATTCCCATGGAACCGGAACTTTCTCAAGGCGCGCGTTCGCGCCGTTGGGGCATTCTGCTGGTTTCTGGAGCGCTGGGTTATATGGCAACGACGGGCATTATCGCCCGCTTTGCGGAGCCTGATGCCTGGACTGCGGCGGCCTTCGGCATCATCCCATTCGCTCTCGGCCTGGGGTTTTTTGTGGACTGGACGCTGATCCGCCGGGACGCTCGCGTTTCGGGCTAACTTTTTGAGCGCCGGCGCGACCGAGGTCCACGAGAGCAGCCGTGTTAGAATTGCACCTCAATGCACCCTGCAATACCGCACCTTATCGAGCTGCAGCGGGTTGACCACAACATTGGCGCGTTACGCGCCGAAATCGAAAGCTATCCCAAACGGATTCAGGAAGCGGACACGAAGCTGAGCGGCGCCCGTGCAGCTGTCGCGGCGGCCAAAGAAGCCCATATCAACGCGCTTAAAGAACGAAAAAAATTTGAGCTGGACGTCGATCAATGGAAAGACCGGGCGCGGAAGTATCGCGATCAGAGCGGCGCGGTTAAAACCAATGAAGCCTACAAAGCGTTGCTGCATGAGATTGCCAACGCCGAAGCAGAAATAGCCAAGGCTGAGGATCGCCAGCTCGATGTGATGATGTCGGGAGAAGAGTTTGAGCGGCGTGTGCGGCACGCCGAGGCCGACCTGAAGGAAGCCGAGACGAGCGTGGCGGCCGATCGCAAGGAAATCCATTTACGCTACGATGAAAAACAGAAATTGCTTAAGGTGGCACTGGCGGAACGTGAGCGTATCGCTGCTCCAGTGCCGAAAGATTTGCTTGAGCTGTATGATCGCATCGCCAAGCGGCACAATGGCACCGCGATGGCTCTGGTGCGCGACGATCAATGCCGCGGATGTGGGATGCGTGTACTCCCTCATATCATCCAAGAGCTGCGCCAGGAAACTAACGAAGAAATCTATCGCTGCGAAATGTGCGGCCTGATTTTGTACACGCTGGATCCTATTCCAGTGGCAAATTCCGGCTCTGGCAGCGATAAGACCTCGGCTATAAATTCCTGATGATTCGTCGCCCGCCCTCTTCACGTGAAACCGGTTTGTTTGCTGGTACCGAGCCTGACGCAAGACCGCGCGCCGCCGTATTTCGAGCCAACATCGATGGTGGCTCTCGCGGGAATCCAGGACCGGCGTCCTACGGAGTGGTCGTACGCAACGAGCGCGGCGAGATTGTTGCGAAGCTAAAAAAATATATCGGGCGCATGACCAACAATGTCGCCGAATACTATGGACTGATTGCGGCACTGGACTACGCGCAATCCAACGGTGTACGCGCGTTGCGCGTCGAAAGCGATTCTGAGCTGCTGGTGCGGCAGATGCGCGGGCATTACAAGGTAAAAAGTCCGGATCTGCGTCCCTTGTTCGAACGCGCCAAAAAAATGTCGCAGACTTTTGAATCGTTTCGCATCGAGCACGTCTATCGCGAGCAGAATTCTGAGGCTGACGCGCTTGCGAATGAAGCGTTGGATGAAACGTCGGGCAAGCCGAAACCGTCGGTGACGACCAAGCCGGAAGGCCCACCGAAGTTGCCGCAAGACATGCAAGGCGCTCCGCGCAAACTACGCGCGCAAGTACGCAATGGCGGATTGCATCTTTTTGATCTGTTGGATTTGCCGGAAAATACTGAAGTTGAGATCCTGCTGCGACCCGCGCCAAAAGTTAGATAGCGCGGCTACTTTAAGGCGTAGGAACGGTACAGGGTATCGCGCTGGGCGGGCACGAAACCCGCGTCGGAGATGATGCGGCGCAGTTCGCTTTCGTTAGTGCGGTTTTTAACGCCCGCGGCGAAAACAACGTTTTCTTCAATCAAGATGCTGCCGACATCGTCCGCGCCAAACTGCAGACCGACCTGGCAGACTTTAATCCCAGGAGTTAGCCAGCTCGATTGAATGTGATCAAAATTATCGAGATATAGCCGGCTAACTGCGAGGGTCTTCAAATAATCTACCGCCGTGGCTTCGGGTATTTTTTTTCCGAGCGGAGTATTATCCGGCGCAAACATCCAGGGGATAAAAGCCGTAAAACCGCCGGTATCTTCTTGAATCCTGCGCAGTCGTTCTAGGTGATTTACGCGGTGGCGCAGCTGTTCGCCGCAGCCAAACATCATCGTAGCGGTGGTGCGCAAGCCGAGCGAATGGGCGATACGGTGCATTTCTTCCCAATCATCGCTGGTACATTTGAGCCGTGCGATTTTCGATCTAATTTCGTCATCGAGAATTTCCGCGCCGCCGCCGGGGATGGATTGTAAACCGGCGTCCATTAATCGCTGAATCGTTTCGCGGATGCTGAGCTCGCTGACCTCCGCAATGCAAAGAATTTCCGGCGCGGAAAAGCAATGCAGATGCACTTGGGGATAACGTTGCTTCAAAGAACGCAGCAGATTTTCGTAATAGCCGATTTGAAGATCGGGGTGTAAACCGCCCTGCAATAGCACGCCAGTGCCGCCCAGCTCCAGCATCTCGTCGATTTTGTCGTAAATCGATTCGAAGGACAGGAGGTAACCATCTTTTGCGCCCAGGGGGCGATAGAAAGCGCAGAAAGAGCAGTATTCAGTGCAAAAATTTGTGTAATTGATATTGCGGTCGATCTGGTAGGTCGCCACGCGCGGGTCAGTCTTTTTAAGGCGCATTTGATGCGCGGCCATTCCGATGCCCAGCAGGTCATCGGATTCCAGCATGTCGAGCGCTTCTTGTTTTGTCAGGCTCAAGCGTTTCCTTGCGTATCCTTTATTCTATCGAACGAAGCCTATGAAATCCGAACCCAATCGCCCCGCTTGCGTAAAATTCTATCGCGACGCATATCGAGGGGGGTGTTGATGTTAGCCCATTCGATGGCTTTAGCTCTTGGTATCAATCCTAGCTTGGCAGCCAAGCAATAATAAAGTTCAAGGCCGGCGAGATTGTCGCTGGCTAATGAGAAGTCGATATTCTCTTGCAGATAATTTAACAAATCAGCGGCAGGCAAATTCTGTTCGACGCTTGCTGCGGCGCTGATCTCCGCAAGGTGCGCGACGCCGTACTCTTTGGAAGCGGCGAAATCGGCAACTATTTCCGGCGTCACGGATTCACGGCGCCCGGCCCACACTGCCAAAACCGCCGGTAGGCCAGTGAGGCGGCGCCATTCTTGCACGACGTCGTACACATGAAGAGTTTCAGTGGCATTAATTCCAGCTTTGTCGGGACTGCAAATCAATTCGCCGGCTGCGCCTAGCGTCGCGCTGCCGGCGATCGAAATAGCGAGTCGCAGGGCCGGGTCGCCGATCAATAAAGCGGCATCGGCTTGCTCAAGTATCGTGGCCGCAGAGTCAAACGTGGCCTCAAAAAAAACTGGTTTAATCTGCCAGTGTTCCGCGCACAAAATTCGCGTCAATGCCTGGGTGCTGCGGGAACTGCCATCGAGCGCGATGCTCTTCACTTCGGCGATAGGCTTGTGCGACACGATCAGCAGGCTGCGCACGCGCCTCTTTGCCGCGATCGCCAGGTCCGGCAGGACCACCAAATCGTCGATGCGCTGAAACTCGATAGCCGGAATGATGGCCACATCAGCGCGACCATCGCGAAGATCATCGGCGCATTGGGAAGGAATGGTAAACGAAAGCTCGTACTTGTCCTTGAGGGCACCGCGAGTAAAACCGTACACCAATGGGGCGGTATTCAGATATTGCACGACGGAGATGCGAAGTTTTCTCAAAATGGCGGACGCTCGTGGAAGCTGTAGTATAACAGCGAAAATTTACGCCGTGCCGACGCTCTTCTGGTGTAAAACCTTCGGGACCGTCGGAGGTTTTGAAAATGAAGAAATATTCCCGTGCCGTTTGCCTCATTCTGGCCTTGCAAATGGCTGCAATCGTCGGTGTTGCCGCGCGTCCTGACACGAGTCAACCCGCCACGATAGCCGAAAAAACCGCCAGCACTCAGAAGCTTCCTGGTTATTTCAACCTTTACTGGGACGCCAAGCAAGGCAAGCTTTGGCTGGAAATTGAGAAATGGAATTCAGAATTTCTGTACCAGAGCGGCTTATCCGCGGGAATTGGCTCGAACGACATTGGACTGGACCGCGGACAACTCGGCGCGACCCGCATCGTGCGCTTTGAACGCAGCGGGCCAAAAGTTTTGTTAGTGCAAGAAAATCTGGATTACCGCGCGGTCAGCGATGACCCGGCCGAGCGGCGCGCGGTACACGATTCATTCGCGGAATCGATCCTGGCAGGCTTCACCGTGAGCGCTGAAGAAAAGGATCGCGTGTTAGTGGACGCTACCGATTTTTTTCTGCGCGACGATCATGACGTTCCTGCCACGCTGCGCAAGACCAAACAAGGCGCGTACCATCTCGATCTGGCGCGCAGCGCGATTTATCTTCCGCTCACCAAGAATTTCCCTATGAACACCGAAGTCGAATCCGTGCTGACGTTCGCGGGGGACGAACCGGGCCAATGGGTCAAGCAGGTCACCCCCTCACCAGAATCCATCACCGTTCGCGAGCATCATTCTTTCGTGCAGTTGCCACCGGCAGGCTACAAACCTCGCATCGATGATCCGCGCGCGAGTTTCTTCGGCATCCGTTACATGGATTACGCTACCCCGGTGAGTGAGCCAATTGTGAAGCGTTTCATCGCGCGGCACCGGTTGGAGAAAAAAGATCCTGCTGCCGTCGTCAGCGAACCGTTCCAGCCGATTATTTATTATCTGGATCGCGGCGCTCCGGAACCCATTCGCTCCGCGCTGCTGGAGGGGGCGCGCTGGTGGAACCAAGCCTTTGAGGCCGCCGGCTACAAAAATGCCTTTCGCGTGGAGCTGATGCCGGAAGACGCGGATCCGATGGACTTGCGTTATAACGTGATTCAGTGGGTTCATCGCGCGACGCGCGGTTGGTCGTACGGTTCAACCGTCACCGATCCCCGCACCGGGGAAATCATTAAAGGCCACGTGACGCTCGGTTCGCTGCGGGTGCGACAGGATTATTTAATCGCTGAGGGTTTGCTGGCGCCCTACGAAGAAGGCAAATCCGTTTCGCCCAAAATGATGGAGATGGCTCTGGCACGGCTGCGGCAGCTTGCGGCTCATGAAGTCGGCCACACGCTCGGGCTGGAACACAATTATTCCGCCAGCACGGTAAACCGCTCGTCGGTGATGGATTATCCGCCGCCGCTGGTTACGCTTGGCAGCGACGGTGTGCCTGACGTTTCGAATGCATATGCTGTGGGCATCGGCGAATGGGACAAAGTGTCCATCACATTCGGCTATCGAGAATTTCCTCCCGGCGCAGACGAACACGCGGAGCTGAATAAAATCATTTCTGATGCGCTTGGCCGTGGCTTGCGATTTTTAACCGACCAGGATGGTCGCCCGCCCGGATCTTCGAGTAGTGTCGCGCATCTGTGGGATTCGGGCTCTAACGCAGTGGATGAACTGAACCGTCTCATGCAGGTACGCGCCGCTGCGCTGCGGCGATTCGGGGAAAATAATATTCGCGCCGGCGCGCCGCTGAGCACTATTGAAGATGTGTTGGTACCAATCTATATGCTGCATCGTTACCAGGTGGAAGCGGCAAGCAAATCCATAGGAGGCGTGGACTACACTTTCGCGTTGCGTGGCGATGGACAGACTCCCTTACGGATTATTGTTCCAGCGGAACAGCGTCGTGCGCTCAACGCCGTCCTTGCAACATTGAAGCCCGATGTGCTGGCCTTGCCGGAATCGCTGCTGAGCATTATTCCGCCTCGCGTACCAGACTACGAACGCGGACGAGAGCACTTTAAAATTCGCACCAGTCCGGCGTTTGACGCATTGGCGCCGGCTGAGGCGGCAGCCGAACATACGCTCCAGTTCCTTTTCAATGCCGAGCGCGCAACTCGGTTGGTGGAATTTCACGCGCGGGATGCTAAAAACCCGGGCTTGGAAGAAGTGCTCGATGCGGTTCTTAATGCCACGTGGAAAGCTTCGCGAGATCCTGGATATCCAGGGGAAATCTCGCGGGTTGTAGACACGGTAGTTCTTTACGATTTGATGTCCCTAGCCGTCAATGAACGAGCCTCTTCTCAAGCCTGCGCCATTGCTTGGTTAAAATTAGAAGAACTGAAAAAATGGAGCGCTGCCGCACAGAATGGTGCAAAAGCCAGCGAAGAGCGCGCCCACCTCTATTTCGCTGCCGCAAAGATCACGCAATTCCAGAAAGACCCCAAGCTGATCCCGATGCCTACGCCAGCGCAACCGCCCGAGGGGCCGCCGATTGGCGATGACGATTACGCCTGGCTGCCCTGACCACTTTTAGGTTGCCCTCCGGCTACACGGAACTTTTAAGCTCAACCTTCGTCTATACCGCTGGAGGGATGCGTATGTCTCTAAAAATTGCTGTAACCGGTTTACTCCTTACCGGTGTTTTGAGCGGACCGCTCGCCGCGGGTCCGGCACTGTCCCATCACCATTCCATAAGTATGTCCGGAGGTGAACACGGCCCGGTCGTTGACTGCGCGGGTCTGCACATTCATCTGAACGACCGCGCTGTCGAAATGCGTTCGGAAGAGCAAACCATTGCAAGGGCCGGTGGTCCGCTCAGCGTCGAGTCCGAAGTGAATGGCGGCCTGCAAGTGCAGGGTTGGGACAAAGATACTTACTCGGTGACGGCCTGCAAAGCCGCAGACGCTTCCAGCAATGACGTCGAGCACATCTTTTCGCAGATAAAACTTTCTGTTGAAAACGGTAGAGTTTCTGTCAGCGGCCCTTCCGAACATAACAATTGGACGGTCTTTCTTCTGGTGCGAGCCCCGAAGTCGGCAAACCTCGAGCTTCGTTCCAATAATGGTCCCCTTTCCATTTACGACCTTGAGGGCAAGCTAGTGGCGCGAGCCATAAATGGTCCCATTTCCCTGCAAAACTTTTCTGGTGATGCGGATATATCGGCGGAGAATGGCCCTATCGACCTGACCGGGAATTCAGGCAAGCTGCGCCTTCACACCCAAAACGGGCCTATATCGGTCTCGCTCAGCGGAGATACATGGAAAGGTTCGGGGTTGGAGGTCGACGCCCAGAACGGTCCGCTGACGCTGCGCGTGCCGAAAAATTATCAATCCAGCTTGCTTGTGGAATCAAACGGCCATTCTCCGATGAGTTGCCAGGCCAGCTTTTGCAATGATGCGCGCAAAACCTGGGATGAAGACCGACGACGGATTGAGTTCGGCAGTGCCCCGGCAGTGATTCATCTATCTACCGTTAACGGGCCCATTGCCGTCAAACAAATATAGACAAGCCATTACAGCCGCGTCTTGAAGGCCGGATTTAGATAAATCGTGTCGCGCATAGACGTCCATCACCGATGTCGCTAAAATTTGTCGCATGCTCCTTGAATCCGGCGTAGCCCGTCCCGCTGGCGTGGAAGAGGCCGTGCGCCTGGCGCGCGATTTGTACGGCCTGGATGTCACTGCGACGTCCTTGCCGGGCGAATACGACGATAATTTCCACTTAACGGCCGTTGCTGGCGCGCAATTCGTGCTGAAGGTGATGCATCCGGCGCGCGAGCGTTCGTTCATCGATTTGCAGTGCCAAGCGTTGCAACATCTGGCGAAGCACGCTGAAGCACTTGTTCTCCCGCGAGTCATTCCTACGCAGGCCGGCGAACTGCAAACGGAGGTCCAGGCAGCCGATGGCACAAACCGCTTGGTCTGGCTGCTGACATTCGTGCCTGGCACGGTGTTAGCCAAGGTCTGTCCACACAGTGACGAATTGCTTACCAGTCTGGGGCGGCTATTAGGTACGATCGATTCTGGTCTGCAAAGTTTTTCTCATCCTGCCGCGCAGCGTGAATTGAAATGGGATTTGTCCGCCGCTGGCTGGATCAAAGAACATGTCAACGAAATTGCCGATTCGAAGCGGCGCGCACTCGTCGAAAAATTCCTGACACTTTATGATTCGGAGATCGTTCCCGCGCTGGGGCGCTTTCGGCGCAGCGTAATTTATGGGGATGCCAACGACTACAACGTGCTGGTAAGCGATCCATGGCCGCTACCTCGCAAAGCGGTGAGCATTATTGATTTTGGCGACATACATCACGGTATAACTGTTTCCGAACTGGCTATCGCCACGGCTTACGCTGCTTTGGGGAAAAAAGATGTATTGCGGGCGGTCGCATCGGTCGTAGCTGGATATCACGAGGTATTTCCGCTGCAGGAAGTCGAAATTGAGGCCTTATACAACCTAATCGGCATGCGCTTGGCTGTCAGCGTCACAAATTCCGCGCATCGCAAAATGATCAAGGCAGAAGACGCGTATGTCACCGTCAGCGAAGCACCTGCGTGGGAAGCGCTCGAGCGACTGGCGAAAATTAATGAGCGTTTTGCGAACTGTACATTCCGCCAAGCGTGCGGACTTAGCGCTGTTCCGCAAAATGAGAACATGCGGCTATGGCTCGAAAGAAATGCGCGAGACGCGGCCTCTTTACTCGATGCGGACTTGCGAACAGCTCCAAGTACTGTCCTGGACTTAAGCGTTGGCAGCGAGTTTCTCGGCGCCGATCCGCATGAATCTGAAACTCCTGTTTTGACTAAGAAGATTTCGGCGCGCATGGAAGAAGCAAAAGTGTCCATCGGCATAGGCCGCTACAACGAAGCGCGTTTGCTGTATAGCTCGGTGTTGTTCGGCGCGGGTGCGAGCCCGCTGGAAGCGCGCCGAGCCATTCATTTGGGAATGGATCTGTTCGCCGAGCCGGGAACCTCGATCCATACGCCACTCGACGCCGTAGTTCACACTCTGGCGAACAACGGCGCGCCTCTCGATTACGGTCCGCTGGTAATTTTGCGGCATGACGCCGGTGACGCTGGGGTGTTTTTTACTTTGTACGGACATCTCGATAAAGAATCGCTAGCGCGCCTGAAAGTCGGGCAGCACATCGCTCGCGGAGAAAAATTCGCGCGCATCGGCGCATTTGAAGAAAACGGCGGCTGGCCGCCACATCTTCATTTTCAAATCATTCTCGATCTACTTGATTTGGACGCGAATTTTCCGGGTGTCGCGTACGCTTCGCAGCGCGCGGTTTGGACCAGCCTTTCGCCAGATCCCAATCTTTTGGTCGGTATTCCGAAAGACCATTTTCCGAAGCAGGAACCCACCGTTCAAGAAACGCTCACCGCGCGGCGTGAGTTGCTCGGAAAAAATTTAAGTACCTCCTACGAGAAACCACTGAAAATCGTGCGCGGTTGGATGCAACATCTTTACGACGAAAGCGGACACGCGTTTTTGGATTTCTACAACAACGTGCCGCTAGTAGGCCACAGTCATCCCCGAGTGGTACAAGCGGTCCAGAGACAAATCGCGTTACTCAATACCAATACGCGATACGTGCATGACCTTGTTAACCGATACGCCGAAAGGCTCACGCAACATCTGCCCGAACAGTTACGCGTTTGTTTCTTCGTCAATTCCGGCAGTGAAGCCAATGAGCTCGCGCTCAGACTGGCACGTGCGCATACCGGTCGCGAGGACATCATGGTTCTCGAACACGCATACCATGGGAATACCTCCACATTAATCGACGGCAGTCCGTATAAATTTGATGGGCCGGGCGGCACCGGCCGAAAACCTTGGGTGCACGTCGCGCCCATGCCCGATGACTATCGCGGAAAATACCGCCGTGAGGATCCGCGAGCAGGAACCCAATATGCGGCTGATGTGGGCGAAATTCTGGAGACGATGCGCAAGCAAGGACGTGGACCCGCCGCGTACATCGCAGAGACGCTTCCCAGTGTCGGAGGTCAAGTCGTTTTCCCGCCAAGCTACCTAGAGGAAGTGTATAGCCGCGTTCGTGGCGCAGGAGGCGTGTGCATCGCCGACGAAGTGCAAGTTGGTTTCGGACGCTTAGGTACGCACTTTTGGGGCTTTGAAACGCAAAATGTGATTCCTGACATCGTCGTTCTGGGAAAGCCTATCGGCAACGGATTTCCGTTGGCTGCCGTAATCACGACGCGCGAAATCGCGCGCTCCTTCGACAATGGCATGGAATTTTTCAGCACCTTTGGCGGCAATCCGGTCGCTTGCGCTGCTGGGTTGGCGGTGTTGAAAATAGTGGAAGAAGAAAATTTACAGGAACGCGCGCTTCGTGTGGGCAATTTTCTAAAGAAATCCCTTCTCTCGCTCCAAGAGCAGCATCCGATCATCGGCGATGTGCGCGGCTCGGGACTATTCCTGGGTGTCGATCTAGTTTCCGATCCAGTCACTCGTTCCGCGGCAACCGCGCAGGCGGCCTACGTGGTAAACCGCCTTCGCGAACGCGGCGTCCTCACCGGGACGGACGGCCCGTGTAACAATGTGATCAAGCTCCGACCGCCGTTAATTATTTCAGAACGTGATGTCGACATTTTTACGGAAGTTTTTCAAGGCGTGTTGGCCGAAGATTCCGCGCAGCCCAAGCTCATATAAATATCCTATATATATTTATATTAAGGACCCGCTAAATTCTGCTCCCTCAATCACAATAACCGCAAGTGGCATTCCGGCGACAATGCGGTTCCTGATGGGGAAATTCTCGGGTGCCGGGTGCGTTCCAAGCGGGAACTCGCTGGAGTATGGCGCCCCGTTCCAAAACTTTTTCATAGAGCTTTTTGTTTTCTTTCGGGTAACAAACATCTATGCCGGTACCTAATACACCGATCGCGTGGCCATTTGACGCCAAGGCACCGTGATGGCCGATGGCATCAATGCCCCGTGCCATGACGGTTCACAAATGGCGGAGCGCCTGGGGCGCGACTTGGCAGCGCGCGGGTTGGTGATCCTGAGTGGCTTAATAACAGCGCGCTTGGCCATGGAGTTTGGAAGAGAAGTCTATGGGGTCCCCGGGAATGTCACCCAAGCGGTGAGCTACACGCCAAACATGCTAATCAAGTTAGGCGCCAAGCTGGTGGTCAACGCTGAGGACGTCATTGAGGAACTGCCTACGCCGGTGCGCGCCGCGTTGGTAAAAGCTGAACGTCCCGAGGCTGAGCAACGGAATTTGCTGGCCTTCGCAGCCTTGGGAGCGTCGGAAAAAAAGCTCTAGGAGTTACTGGTAGTCGAAGAAACCAGACACATGGATGACTGGTGGAAAACTCCGGCTTGAACTCTTCCGAGGTTCTGGCTACGCTTTTTGACCTGGAGATGAAAGGCGTGGTCCGGCAATTGCCGGGCAAACAATTCAGTAAAGTCATGTTGTAGCTGGATTTAGAAGTCAAACGAGATTAGCAATTCGATCGCTTGCACCGCGAAAAAAGCACCCTGATGCGCAATCTCCGCATCTGCTAAGGTAGCGAGAAGGACACACTCCCCTGCGGTCGACCCTTCCTGCGGAAGATTACGGAGTTACAAAGGCAACATGGCTCGTTCGCTCGTAATTGTAGAATCGCCAGCAAAGGCGAAAACGATTAATAAGTATTTGGGGCGCGAATATACCGTTAAGGCGTCCCTCGGACACGTCTTGGACCTCCCTAAAAAGACGTTGGGGATACTTTTGCCCGGCAGTGAAAACGGAAAAAAGAAAAAGAACAAGCGCAAGACCAAGGCAAAAGCCAAAGAAGGCGAGAAGGTCGTTGAAAAGAAGCCGCCGAAGCCCGTAGTGGTCACCGCGGAAAACATTTTTGAGCCTACGCTGGAAGTCATTCCCGGCAAGGTTAAGGTAATCGCGGATCTGCGTAAAGCCGCCGAGAACGCTCCCAACGTTTATCTGGCCACTGACCCTGACCGCGAAGGCGAAGCTATCTCGCAGCATCTCCTCGATACCCTGGCCACCAAGAAGTCGGATCGCGCTAAGTATCGGCGCGTGATGTTCAACGAAATTACGCCCAAGGCCATCAAGGCCGCTTTCGCGAAGGCTGGTGACGTGAACGCCGATCTGGTGGACGCGCAACAGGCCCGGCGCGTGCTCGACCGCCTGGTGGGCTACAAAATTTCTCCAATACTGTGGAATAAGGTACGCCGCGGCCTGTCCGCCGGCCGGGTACAAACAGTGGCGCTTCGCCTGATCGTGGAGCGCGAAGTTCAGATTCGCGAATTCGTGCCGCAGGAATACTGGAGCATCCACGCGATGCTGGATGCGGGCGAGCCGCCAATCTTCGAGGCCAAGCTTTTCAAACACCAAGGCGAGGACGTTGAAGTTTCGAATCAGGAGACCGCGGACAAAATCGTTGCCGCCGTCAGTGACGCCAAGTGGGAAGTTGCGAACGTCACGCAGAAAGAAAAGCGCCGCAACCCGCCTCCGCCTTTCACGACGTCCAAGCTGCAGCAGGCCGCTTATAACCGCTTGCGTTACACAGCGAAACGCACCATGTCTCTGGCGCAGAAGCTCTACGAAGGAGTCGAGCTTGGCGAAGAAGGATCGGTCGCGCTGATCACCTACATGCGCACCGATTCCGTGAACGTTTCCGCGGATGCTCTCGCGCAAGTTCGGGAAATGATTCCCGAACGGTTTGGTTCGAATTATCTTCCTGAGAAGCCCAATTATTACAAATCTAAAAAAGACGCGCAGGAAGCTCACGAAGCGATTCGGCCGACCGACGCTATGCGAGCGCCCGAAGATGTCCGCAAATATCTGGAAGACGATCTTTTCAAGCTTTATCAATTGATCTGGCAGCGCTTCGTCGCATCGCAGATGCTTCCGGCAATTTTCGATCAAACCACGATTGACATCACGGCTGGCGATTACACCTTCCGTGCCAACGGTTCGGTACAGAAATTTGACGGTTACTTGCGCGTTTATCAAACGCCGGCAGCCATCGCCGACCGCGAAGATGACGAGAAGGCCGACGAAGGGGAAGGCAACGCTCTGCCCCGTGTCACCGAAGGGCAACTCCTACGCCTGGACAAGATTCGCCCGGACCAGCATTTCACCGAGCCTCCGCCCCGTTACAATGACGCCACGCTGGTGAAAGATCTGGAAGAAAAGGGTATCGGGCGTCCGTCCACCTATGCCTCCATTATTTCCACCCTGGTGGATCGCGAATACGTGAAGAAAGATCAGGGCCGTTTTACTCCCACAATGCTTGGGGAGCGCGTTAGCGTGTTGTTGATTCGCAGCTTCGAAGACATTTTTGATGTGACCTTTACTGCGCGCCTTGAAGATGAACTGGACGAAATCGAAGAGGGCAAGCTAGGTTGGCGTGCGGCGGTTGGCGAGTTCTGGGATAAATTCGTGATTGACCTGGATAAAGCCGACGACGAGATGCTTTCCTACAAAGCCGGCATCCCTACCGGGAAAAAGTGTGAAAAGTGCGGTGCGGGCGAATTGCTGGAGCGCATCAGCCGTCATGGATTTTTCCTGGGCTGCTCGCGTTATCCGGACTGCGAGTTTATTGAGGATCTATCGCCAGAAGTTCCTCCGGGCGACGAAAACAAAATTGAATATTGCGATAATTGCGGCAAGGAAATGGCTATTAAGCGCGGACGTTTCGGCGTTTTTCTGGCTTGCACCGGTTATCCCGATTGCAAAACTACGCGACGCCTGGTGGAAGGCACGCGCATCGCGCGTCAGCCCGATGAGCCACTCGATGAAAAGTGCACGTTGTGCGATTCCGGGTTGGTAAAAAAACACGGCCGCTTCGGCGAATTTATCGGTTGCTCAAATTATCCGAAATGCAAATACACGCGTCCGATTACCATGGGCATCAAATGCCCGAAGTGCAACGAAGGGGAATTCGTCCGCCGCGGCAGCGCGGGAAAAGGTGGACGTGGCCGACCGCGTGTTTTCTATGGTTGCTCGCGTTACCCCGATTGTGATTTCACTACTCCGCACATGCCCATCGCGGAGCCCTGCCCCAAGTGCGGCGCTCCGTTCACCGTTGAAAAGCGCAGCAAGATCGGAACCGTGCGCAGCTGTCTCAAGGAAGGCTGCGACTTTGAGGTTCTCGCTCCTGAAGCGCAGGTGCCTGTACCCGCGGAAGAAGCCGTTCCCGAGCCCGCAAAAGTCTGAAGCTCACGTCAGTGGTAATCTAGGCATACAGCGTTCCGAACTCCTATACACATCCAAATGTTTAGGTATGATTTTGCCTGGAGTTCAGCCCGGCCCATGAAACAAGCCATCGAAAGTTATCTCGAGTATCTTGTTTCAGTTAAAAATTCCTCGCCGCATACCATCTCGAATTACGGAAAAGATTTGAGTCAGTTTGTGGCGTTTCTGACCCCACCGGGGATGTCACTTCCGACGCTCAGGGCGATAAACCATGGGATCATTCGTGAATTTATAGCCCACTTACACGAACAAGGGCTCAAGAAGTCTTCCGTTGCGCGCAAACTTGCGGCTTTGCGTTCGTTTTTCAAATACTGCGTACGCGAAGGAATGTTAAACGAAAGCCCCGCGCGGCTGGTGCCCACGCCGAAATTGCCGAAGCGCATACCTTCGATTCTTTCCGCGGAAGAGATGAATCTTTTTTTAAATAACCTTGCGGAAATGGGCGGATCGCTGCCCAATCGGAAAAAAAAATCGACAACAGAATGGTCGCCAGCAGCAGCTCTGGCATTGCGAATCGAACCGAAGCTTCGTGAAGAAGGCCTATTGCTGCGTCGTGACCGCGCCTTGCTTGAACTTCTCTATGCCGCAGGGCTGCGCGTCAGCGAATTGACCGGCCTGGATCTCATCGATATTGAACAAAGGGAGCGAGTGCTCCGGGTAACCGGCAAAGGCAACAAGGAACGCATCGTGCCGTACGGCAATAAGGCGCAGGAGGCGCTTGATAAATACTGGCCACTGCGCGAACAGCTGCTGCTGCAAACATCTGGCGGCTACGCGAGCAACACTGCGACTCCGCACAGCGAGGCGGTCTTTTTAAATTACGCCGGGCGGCGCCTCACCCAACGCTCAGTCGGTCGCATTGTAAAAAAATACGTGCGCCTGGTAAACATGAACTGGGATTTGCACCCGCATTCTCTGCGGCACGCTTTCGCAACGCACCTGCTGGCCGATGGCGCCGACCTTCGCGCCATTCAGGAATTGTTAGGGCACCAGTCACTTTCCACCACACAAAAGTATACTCATGCATCGATCCGCCAGCTGATGGACATCTACGACAAGGCTCACCCGCACGCTTAGACGCTTTACAAACGGACCATCAATCCTATTCATGCGCCTTCATGGCGTGCGAGCAAGATGGGCACTGCGTGGTAAAGCCAACACCCAGCGCAATCAGTTCCTTGAACTTCACTGGAATTGCACCCTCTGCCATGGCCGCCTTGTCAAAGGCCCAAAAGGCTTTCATGCCTTCAGCAGCCTTGGCGTCCAGAAGTTTTAATTTTGCGAGATTCTTCATGTCATACATGGATGGACCTCCGAATCCTTACGCTTTTTGTTGCCACGTAAGGTTAGATTTCTGCCGAAGAGGTGAGAGTCGCGCGAATTATAAACGTACATGCGTATTGAAGCTATTTTTCATCCGCTCAGAGAGGCTAATTAACCGCGCTAACGAGGACTGAGCTGTCTACTCGCAATGATGGCGTTAATTCAGGATCCGTCATTCGTACCGCAATGCAACCAATGGGTCTACTCGCGTCGCCCGACGTGCGGGTAGATAACATGCTGCGAATCCTGCGACTACTACCAGCATCACGACTGCCCCAAACGTCCATGGATCGGTCGGAGAGATACCCCAAATTTGGCTTGCTAACAATCGTGTCGCACCAAAACTTGCAAACAGCCCAATGCCGATTCCCACCACGATCAGTGCTGAACCTCGCTTCAATATCATTTCCAAGATTTGGCGTTGTTGCGCTCCCAGTGCCATGCGCACACCAATCTCGCGAGTCTGCAGTGACACGCTGTAGGCCATGACGCTGAAGACTCCCGTCACGACGAGGAGCAATGCGATGGCAGCCAATGGTCCGGATAGAAAGACACCAAATTCGGGCGTGGCGTATGTATGCTGCACAAGGAAATCCTGTAGCGGATCGAAAATCCAAAAAACCTCAGCGCCATCTGCCGCCCACACTTGGTCCTGCAACGCGTGCAACATCAAAGCCGGTTTCACTTTTGTCCGCACCTGCAGGATGAAGTCCCCTGTAATCATTGGTGGAATGAAGGCCATGGGACCGGCAGGTTGCTGCGGCCCGGCATTTTTTACGTCGCCTACGACGCCGACAATCTGAAAGGTCTGATTCGGCGCGATTTGCGCAGGAGGCAGGTGGAATGAGCGCGAAAGTTCATTTTTCCAGCGAGCGAAATCTTTCACTTCAAGCTGTTTTCCAACCGGGTTATCGTCGCCAAACATGTCACGGGCTAAGGTCTGGTTCAGCACCGCCGCGTTCTGTCGAGTCTCTACCTCATCTTTCGAAAGCCACCGACCTGCGATGATGCGTATCCCCAGAGTATCGGCGCAATTCTCGTCGCATTCATCCAATCCGGCCTCTTCAACTCTCCGTCCCCCTGGAACCGTTACTTTTGGTCCTCTGTAAGGCCCGTATGCTGGAATCGTATTGTCGACGGCAACACTCTCGACACCTGGCAGTTCCCTGATCTTTTGAACAATTCTTTGGAATCGTGCGTGCCCCTCCGGGGAAACCAGCAACGCGCGATCAGGAAGCTGGTCGATGCTACGCGACGGTGCCAAACCCATGACGATTAGATTCTTCGAATCAAAACCCAAGTCGATATGGGTGAGCATGTACAAACTGCGCATCATCAGCCCCGCTCCAATTAGCAGCACAATCGAAAGTGCCACCTGTCCGATCACCAACCCGGCGCGAAGCTTTCCGTGCTGCAATCCGCCTAAGGCTCCTTGTCCACTACCGACGAGTTGCGGCTGCAGATCCCGCTTGGACGCCCGTAAACCGGGCGCCAATCCGCAAAGAAGTGTAGTCAACAGCGTAATCGCCACCGCGAAAAGTAAAACCGGCAGGTTGAGTCCGATCACCGCTTCGGCACCCGTTTCGGCCCAGGCCTTCTGATGAAGCGTGGTGTCCACCGCCTTCATCGCTATCCAGGCCAGCGCGCATCCGGCTGCCGACGCGCATAGCGCCAAAACCAAACTTTCCATCAGGAGCTGTCTGAGGATTTGTGCACGAGAGGCACCCAGCGCCGAACGGACCGCTATCTCTTTTTCACGTACCGTGGCCCGTGCCAGCAGCAAATTCGCGACATTGCAGCATGCGATCAACAACAATACCGAGACTGCGGCCAAGAGATCCCAGAGGATGCTCTTCAACTCGATTTTGGAATTGAAGACCTTGCCGGCTTGAGAAATTCCCATCAAATAGGCGTTGGCCCCGACGACACGCCCAGTGAATTTTTTGGGATAGTCATCATCGCTCGGGTGCATCGCCGCGAGCTGCTTGGCCAGAACATCGAACTCCGCTGAGGCTGCGGCGAAGGTCACGCCGCGTCTCACGCGCGCCATCACGCTGAACTTCGATCCATTCTGCGCAGCTTCTGCGCTGGGCGTCGAATCAACCGGGGTGAAAATCTCCCACGTGCCAAATCCCCGAAACCTCTCGGGCATCACTCCGATCAGCGTCCTCGGCTCTCCATCGATCTCGAAACTTTTCCCAACAATCTCGCGATCTGAAGCAAATTCACCTTTCCAAGTGCCATAGCTCATCACAAATATCTTCGGTGCACCCGGCAGACCGTCTTCCGAAATAATGCCGCGACCCAGAAGCGCGGGCACTCCATAAAAATCGAAAGCATCCGAGGTCACACGCGCGTTGCTGAACTGAAACATTCGCGTACCCTGTTGCACCATGGCCCTGCCGTAGCGGCGCCCGACTACGCCTTCAAATAACCGATTGTGTTCCTTCAAATATTTCAAGTCCGGCCAGCTAATGAACAGTTGTGCTGAATAGTCCGGATGATCGGTGTTCTCAATCACCGGAACAACCAGCCGTTGTGCATCTTTTGCTGCGATGGCATTGAACAGCATGTTGTAGAAAACGCTAAAGACGACGGTCGTTGCGGCAATGCCGAGAGTCAGGGCAAATACCGCTACGAATGCGAATCGTAAATCCTTGCGTAGGGTGCGGACTGCACAACGAAAATCGCGGGTTAGAT
>DATHGV010000029.1:0-32953 GCA_035490135.1 Candidatus Methylomirabilota bacterium | reverse complement strand
GGTGGATGCGGCCATCGATCCGCAGTGGATGAAAACTGTTCTTCGCGAAGTTAGCGATGCCCTGTGCCTGGGAATCTCGGTGCTAACCGGTCCAATGATTCGTGGGGCGGTGCGCATGGCCAAAGCGATGAAGCGGGAGATCCCGGCGCTGCCGGTCATTTTCGGTGGCTGGCATCCCAGCCTGCTTCCTGGCCAGACGCTGCAGGAAAATTACGTCGACGCGATTGTGCGCGGACAGGGCGAACTTACGCTGTTGGAAGTCGCTGAAAATCTCGCCGCCAAGAAGTCTTTCAACGGTGTTCATGGCGTTTCCTCGAAGCAGTTTGGTCTTCCGCAGCATGCTCCCGAACGACGTGTAGCCCTTCTGGACGATTTACCAACTCCCGCTTTTGAAATGGCAGATTTCGACGCTTACGAGCGCGTTGCTGGCGAGCGCAAACTCGCCTACGCGACCAGCGTGGGCTGCCCGTACGCCTGCAATTACTGTACGGACATGGTGTTTTATAAGCGGCGATTTAATGCGCTTGAACCGAAACGCGTTGTTGACGAAGTGACCGAGCTGGTCGCGAAATATCGCATCACCGAAGTCGCCATGCTGGATTCTAACCTGCCGGTGGATTGGCGGAGGGCTCGGGACATTGCGCAAGGATTTGTGGATTCGAAGATCAAATTCTCCTGGACTTTTCAAGCCTCAACGGACTTTCTCTGCAGGATGAGCGATGAGGATGTGCGGCTTCTCGGTGCGAGCGGTGTGTCGCACATGGGCTTTGGCACTGAGTCGACATCGAGCAGTGTATTGAAGTTGATGAACAAGCGTCACCAGCGCGTGGATGAAATGTACGAGACCGCGCGCAAAGCGGCCATCGGCGGGATCCACGTCACGTTCAATCTGATTTTTGGTTATCCGGGCGAGACCGAGGCAGACCGAGTAGAAACGCTCAACACCATGAGCGATATCGCTCGGCAATTCTGGAACGTTAGTTTCTCGCCCAATATATTCACTCCTTATCCCGGTATTCCTATCTGGCCGCAACTCCGCGAGATGGGATTGCGAGAACCGCAATCACTGGAGGAGTGGGCTGAACTCCCACTTGGCCGAAACACTCTGCCGTGGTTGCAGGGTGAAGAACTGAAGAAGTTGTGGCAAATGCTGCAGTTCTTTTTGCTCAACAACCAACTGCGAAAAGTAACCAAGAATCATCCGCGGCTCCGGACTGGGATACGACGTGCGCTCGGAGCGCCGATACGATGGAGACTCAAGACAAACAAATATTCCTTCCCTTGGGAATTGTGGGTGGGCCGCAGGCTGGAAAAAATTGTCACACGTAGATCGCTTGTTACTGGTCAGCCATTAAAACCGGAAGGAGCGGAAGCATGCTGATGCTTCGTCGCGTCCAGATTATCTGCACCGGAGGGCGGCGTGACTGACGTTCTGCTGACTCACTCCTATCATCTGCCCTACGACCGAAAACAGGCGCAGAAAATGGAGCCCTACCCGCCACTGGGGACTCTATATGCAGCGGGTTTTTTGCGCGCCAATGGGGTCTCGGTAGGGCTGTTTGACAGCATGTTGGAACAGCCTGAAGAAGGGGTAAGGCGAGCACTACGGTTGCATAAGCCGAAGATCGTGGCCATCTATGAGGATGATTTCAATTTTCTGACCAAGATGTGCCTCACAAGAATGCGCGAATTGGCATGGCAAATGATTGACATCGCGCGTGAGCACGGTGCGCGAGTCGTCGTTCACGGCTCAGACGCAACCGATCATGCCAGAGAGTTTCTGCAAAACGGCGCGGAATGCGTGCTCCAGGGAGAAGCCGAATATTCGTTGCTGGAGGCCGTGAAGGCGCTGATGGCCGGCGAATCGGTAGCGAATATTCCGGGCGTGAAATGCTCGAGCCAAAGCGGATCTTTGAAGTCACTGGAAAGCAGTTCGCGCATGCGGTCTCGGCGGACGTCAGAGCTGCCGCTGCCTGCACGCGATTTAATCGATCTCTCTGCGTACCGGAAAGCATGGAAGGATGCGCATGGCAAGTTTTCGCTAAATTTAGTGGCCAGCCGAGGTTGTCCGTTTCGCTGCAACTGGTGTGCGAAGCCGATTTTCGGGGATAACTACAAATTACGTCCCGCGGCGGACGTTGCTAGCGAAATGCGGCTCCTAAAGGAAGAATACGGCGCCGAGCATTTGTGGTTTGCTGATGACATTTTTGGATTGAATCGTCATTGGCTCGAAGAATTAGCCCAGGCCGTAGAAGCTGGTGGATGTGTCACCCCTTTCAAAATCCAGGCGCGGGCTGATTTGCTCACGCGCGAATCCGCCAGCGCGCTGAAGCGTGCAGGTTGCGTGGAAGTGTGGATGGGCGCCGAATCCGGCTCCCAAAAGATACTGGATGCGATGGATAAAGGATTGCGCGTTGAAGAGGTTATCAGCGCCAGGGAGCATCTCAAGTCTGAGGGTATTCGCGGCTGTTATTTTCTTCAGTTCGGTTATCCGGGTGAGCAATGGGAGGACATTCGTAAAACTATCGCGCTAGTGCGGGAGACCAAGCCCGATGACATCGGTGTGTCTTTCTCTTACCCGCTTCCGAACACACGTTTTTATGCGCGGGTGCGGGAACAATTGGGAGCCAAACAGAACTGGGCGGATAGCGAGGACCTATGTGTGATGTTCAAGGGAACGTACACAGACAGGTTCTATCGAGCGATTCGCGACGCGTTACATGCCGAGGTTGCGAGTTGGAAATGTAAGACACTAACGGCTGAGGACACGAGAACGCTTCGAGAACTTTGGCGATCTGTCGAGTCACTTGAAGCGGTAAGCCAAAACGAAGATGCTACTCAGCTTTCTAAAATAAAGAACGGATCACGAAGTACAGAGTGTCACGTCACCTCCCATTTTGTTTCGCTGCAAACGTCGATTGCCGGCCGTGGAGAACTCAATGAGTGACCTGCTACTCACTCATGGGTACTTTCTATATGAGGATCCGAAAGAGCTTAAGATTCTCAAACCTTACGTTCCGCTCGGGATTCTCTATCTTTGTTCTCACCTGCGAAATAAAGGGTTTGATGTCGATGTCTTCGATACGACATTTTCCAGTTTCGATGCGCTGCGTTTGCACTTGCAGACTGGGAAGCCTTCTGTGCTGGGGATCTACGCGAACTTAATGACCCGCAAGAACGTGGTGGCAATCCTCGAGATTGCGCGCGCGGCGAATTGGACGACGGTTGTCGGCGGGCCCGAACCGGGCGCGTACGTCCGCGAATATCTTGAGGCTGGCGCGGATGTCGTGGTTCTGGGCGAGGGCGAAGTGACGATGGAAAACCTCCTTCCGGTGCTGGGTACTGGAGATCGCTCGAGATTACACGCTGTTTCTGGAATTGCCTTTTTAGATGAGGCCGGACGGGTTTATCAGACGGCCCCTCGTGCGCAAATCGCGGACATCGATGCGCAGCCATGGCCGGCGCGTAACGCGGTAGATGTGCAGCGATACGTGGAAACCTGGCGTAAGGCGCACGGAAAGGGATCACTCTCGTTCATTACGGCGCGGGGTTGTCCATACCACTGTCGCTGGTGCAGTCACCAGGTATTCGGTAAGACACATCGCCGGCGTAAACCTGTCGCGGTGGTGGATGAAGTGGAATGGCTACTCAACACTTATCAACCGGACATGGTGTGGATCGCAGACGACGTTTTTACCATCCATCACGGATGGCTGCGCGCATACGCGGCGGAGATGCGCAGGCGCGGGCTGAGAATTCCCTTTGAATGCATCTCTCGCGCAGACCGTATCAATGCCGAGATCGCCGACGTCCTGGCGGAGCTGGGATGTTTCCGTGTATGGATCGGGTCGGAGAGCGGCTCGCAGAAGATTCTCGACGCAATGGAACGTGGCGTGACCGTGCAGCAAGTACAATCCGCGGTCGGTCTGTGTAAGTCTCGCGGTATTCAGGCTGGAATGTTCCTGATGTGGGGCTATGAGGGCGAGGAACTGGAGGATATTGAAGCGACCATCGACCACGTCAAGCGCAGTGACCCGGACGTTTTTTTAACGACCGTGGCCTACCCCATTAAGGGAACGCCGTATTACTCACGGATAGCACCTTCACTAGTTCAGGTAAAACCCTGGGGGCAGTCATCTGACCGAGAGCTTGCGATTCAGGGAAGGCGCTCTTCGGAATTTTACGGTTTTGCGGACCGACTACTCAAAGACGAAGTGGAACTTGCGCGAATTCAGCGCAGCGGGGCAGATGAGGCGGCGCAAACAAAGTTGCGGCAGCAGGTAAACATGCTACGTGAATGCCTTTATTCCGGTGCCTCCGAGAGAAAGGCATGCATGGGGGATCCAGCGTGATTACCTTTGCTGCCGCGACGGCATTTGACGGTGTTGCCGGTGCCTACGACGAAGCGTTCACGTATTCCATGATAGGACGGGCTCAGCGCAGAAAGGTTTGGGCCAAGCTGCGCGCGGCCTTTCCGCGCGGAAGTCATATTTTGGAATTGAATTGCGGGACCGGAGAAGACGCAAGGTACCTGGTAGAGAGGGGCCGATCGGTCGTGGCGTGTGATGCGTCTCATTCGATGATTCAAGTTGCGAAACGCCGTAGCCCATTGGGAGATAGCGCAAGTCTTGAATTTCTGCACCTTGCTAATGAAGATCTCGGATTTATGCTCAGTGAAAAACTGTTCGATGGAGCGTTCTCTAACTTTTCGGGGCTAAATTGCCTTGCGGATCTGCGGCCCTTCGCGAGCAATCTGGCGGGTCTCGTAAAACCGGGAGGTGCGGTGCTGTTATGTCTTTGGAGCCGAATATGCGTGGCAGAGTTTTTCTGGTATTTGCTCCACGGCCAATTGAGGAAAGCTTGTCGAAGGTTCCCCGGCAAGGCCATGGCAAGGGTTGGAGATGTAACAATCGCAGTCACGTATCCGACGGTTAGGAGTGTTCGTCGCGCTTTTTCTCCGTGGTTCGAATTGCGGTCGCGGAGCGCGGTTGGATTGTTTGTACCGCCCTCCTACGTTGAGCAATGGATGAGCAAGCATCCGAAGATTCTTACGGGGTTGGAGCGGTTGGATAAGGTTTCGGCGAGTTGGCCAATTTTTCGGGATGCAGGCGATCACGTGCTTCTGGAGTTGGTGAGATGCAATTAGCAGGGACGCAACAGAACTGGGCGCGAAGGCATCGTGGGGCATCGCGGTTCCGGATTGATACCGTTCAGGTGAAAACAGCATGATCATTCTTTTTAATCCGCGGGCCACTAGGCCGCGCAACCGCCGCTTCCCGTTATCGGTCATGGCACTCGCGGCGGTGCTGGAAGGCCGCGAAGAGTATGAGATCGTTGATGGGAATCTCGACGAAAATCCAACGCAAACCATTCTAAATTTAGTGCGCGACAAAAATGTCGAGATGCTGGGCGTCTCGGTCATGCCCGGACCGCAGATGGTTGCGGCTGTCAATTCTTGCCGCGAAATCCGCAAGGTATATCCCAAACTGCCTATCGTTTGGGGCGGTTATTTCCCATCCATTTATTCGGACTCTGCGTTGAACGCGCCCTACGTGGATTATGTGGTGCGCGGGCAGGGAGAACAGACGCTCCTTGAGTTGATTGACGCCATACGAGGGAATCGCAAGTTTGAGGGAATTCTTGGATTGTCGTACAAGGATGTGTTCGGTCTGCACCGGCACAATCCCGAACGGCTAATGCAAAATCCGGATGTGTTTCCATGGTCTCCCTTTCATCGCGTTCCGGTCGAAAAATACCTCCGGCCATCTTTCTTTGGGAAACGGACCACCGCTCACCACGCCAGCATTGGATGTCCTTTCCGCTGCAGCTTCTGCGGGGTGCATGCCATTTATGGAAACCGCGAGTTGGCGGAGAGTCCCGCGCGGACTGAAGCGATATTGCGCCATCTGAAAGAGCAATATGGCGCAGATTCCGTGCAGTTCTACGACATGAATTTTTTTCTGAAAGAAAGCCACGCGCGAGAACTTGCCGAGCGTATGGAGCCTCTGGGCTTCCACTGGTGGTGTGAAGCACGCATCGACACCTTCAACCGCTATTCAGACGCGACTCTTGAAGCGGTTCGCCGCGCTGGGTGCACGATGATCTTTTTTGGCGCGGAGTCCGGCTCGGACTGGGTCTTGAAAGAGATGCAAAAAGACATCACCACGGAACAGACCCTTGCTGTAGCAAAGCGGATCCGTCAGTTTGGAATTATTCCAGAATTTTCATTTGTCATCGGCAACCCGCGTGATCCTGAGCGAGATACCCGCGAAACATTGGAGTTCATCCGAAAAATCAAACGACTCAATAGACAGTCGGAAATTATCATTTATCACTACACGCCTGTTCCACAGCGAACCTCCATGTATGGAAATATCGACGGTCAGGTGACGTTTCCCACCACTCCCGACGAATGGGCTACCAAGAAGTGGATGGACTTCACGCTGCGTATAGATCCCAATACTCCCTGGCTAAAACGAAAAACGAAAAATCTTATCGATAATTTTGAGGTCGTCGTGAACGCACGTTGGCCCACCGTGCAGGACATTCGGGCGCCGTGGTGGAGCCGCATACTCTTAAAAATGCTGAGCGCGTGGCGATACGCCGCGCGGATTTACGCTTTCCCTAAAGAATTACGCTGGGCGCAGCAATTCATTTCTTTGCGTAAGCCAAAGCACGAAAGCCTTTAGAGTTTTTCGATAAAGAGTATGTCCCGCTCAGGAACGACATCGTATGTCACTCCGGCCGAAGGCTACCGATTATGGGCGAACACATACGATGACGAGCCCAATCCAATGTTGTCCCTTGAGCAGCGCATTCTTGGGTCGCTGCTACCTCCTCTCGTTGGCATGGACGTGGTCGATCTAGGTTGTGGCACGGGGCGTTGGCTTAAAGCTTTGCAAGGAGCAGGAGCACGCAGCCTTTTGGGACTGGACTCGTCGCCAGAGATGTTGGTTCTCGCTCAATCAAAGTTGGCTGGCGTGGCAAATCTCGTTTGTGCGGATTGTGGGAGCGAGTCGCTCGAGGCTAGCTCTGCCGACGTAATACTGGCAACTTTCGTTCTCAGTTATGTGGACGATGCTAGGCATGTGGTGGAGACCGTAAGTCGAGCCCTGCGTCCTGGCGGTTCAATGTTTATTACGGACATCCATCCGGAAACGGCGGCGGTTCTCAACTGGCGAAGAGGAATCCATGGGGAACGAGAATTTCACGAGATTCGCACACATCCGAGAACGATAGAGGAAATTATTTTGATGTGTGAGAAGGCGAAATTGCATGCTGCGCTTGTTCTGGAGCCGCGGTTTGGAGAAGAAGAGCGCCTCATTTTTGAAAAAAACGGGAAGCAAGAGTATTTCCATCAGATCAGGGGACTTCCGGCAATTTACATTCTACAAGTGTGCGCAGCTAAACAGTCTGCAGTTAATGGCCCGCTAAAAAATACGGTACCGACCATCGCGAGCTTAGGGATCACCAGCTTGCGTGGCACGCGATTTGCACTTGGCGCCGCCGACAGTTTTTCAGGCGAGATGCGGCTCGCTAATTCCTGTGTCGAGCAGCTAAGTACCGTATTGCGCGCCACCCCGTGTACGAATTCCTGCGACAGCGGCATAGACCTGACTGGGTTCCTGGTTCTTCCCGGACTGATTAACGCGCACGATCATTTGGAGTTTGCACTGTTTCCTCGTCTGGGAAAAGGCGGCTATAAAAGCTTCATGGAGTGGGCAGACGATATTCATCATCCCCCTGCGCCTCTCATTGCCAAGCATCGACGGGTGCCTCGAAGAGTCCGTCTCTGGTGGGGCGGAATTCGTAATCTGCTGTGTGGCGTAACTAGCGTGTGCCACCACAATCCTTTTGAGCCCGACGTGTTCACAGACGAATTCGTTGTCCGGGTGCTTCGCGAGTATGGATGGGCTCACTCATTGCCATTAGATCCTGACGCGGCGATGAAGAAAAATGAAACTTCGGAAGGCCAACCATTCTTCTTACATTTGGCGGAAGGCGTGGATGAGAAATGCAGCCAGGAGATTTTTGCGCTGCACCGCGCTGGAGGCCTGGATTACAACACTGTAGTTATTCATGGGCTCGGACTGGGGCACAAAGGAATGCAGTTGTTACGATCGACGGGAGCGGGTTTGATTTGGTGTCCCAGCTCTAACCTTTTTCTGTTCGGGAAAACATTGTCCCCAGAGGAAATTCGAGAGCTGCCCAACTCGGCGATCGGTAGCGACTCGCCTTTGACGGCGTGCGGGGATCTACTCGATGAAGTTCATTGTGTCAGCCAGCTGTTGCCATCGTCTGCGGACGTTATCTATGAGTATGTGACACGCCAGCCTGCGAAACTGCTTCATTTGCGGAATGGAGAAGGGAGTTTGAGGACAGGTGGTTTGGCGGATCTCATTGTAGTACGGGATACAGGGCTGACCCCAGCCGAAACATTGCTGACATTGTCTCACCGGGATGTCGAGCTGGTTCTTGTGGGCGGGCGTGTTCAGTTGGCTTCAGAGGAAGTCATGCGACGCTTGCCCGCTGGCTCGCGTCAAGGACTTCAACCGCTTGCGATGGAGGGAATCGTCCGATGGATTCGAGCGCCGCTCGATCGACTCTTCGAAGAGACTTGGGTCCACCTGGGTAAGGATATTTATCTCGGGGGAAAGCAGGTGAGCATTGCGAGATGAGCACGAGCTGGTCCCTGTAGTTGAAGCTCTCAGGGAAGAGTCGCAGATTCTTTCGACTGTCCCTATTTTGGTGTTACACGCGCACAGTTCGTGTAACTGTCGGTGCATCATGTGCGACATCTGGAAGGCGCGCGAGCAAAAGAAAATCGGTGTGCGAGACATCGAACCGCAACTGGAATCCATTCGCCGGCTGGGAGTTCGATGGATAGTCTTTTCGGGTGGTGAACCGCTCATGAACTCAGAGTTGCCCGAAATGTGTTCGCTGTTACGAGCGGAAGGCATTCGATTGACCCTGTTGAGCACGGGACTGCTTCTCAAAAAATGCGCCGCCGAAGTAGTAGAGAGTTTTAACGACGTCATTGTATCTCTGGATGGCCCCCGGGAGATTCATGACGGCATACGTCGGGTGCCGGGAGCGTTTGATCTACTCCACGCAGGTATTCGCGCGCTCAGGAATCGGCGGCCTGATATTGAAATCACGGCGCGTTCCACGGTGCAAAAAGCGAATCACGGTCATTTGATGGAAACGGTGCATGCGGCGAAAGAGCTTCAGCTGGACGGTATCTCATTCCTGGCCGTGGACGTGACATCCACAGCTTTTAACAGATCTTTGGTATGGCCGCTAAGCCGCCAAACCGAAATCGGGCTTTCTCTCGCCGAATTAGGAGTGTTGGAAAACGAAATCGAAAGTCTGATAGCCGCGTCGGGGCGGGATTGTGAACCGGGGTTTGTCGCGGAGTCGCCACAGAAACTGCGGCGAATCGCTCGCCACTTCCGCGCGCAACTGGGATTGGCGGCGCCAGAATCGCCCTTGTGTAATGCGCCGTGGGTTTCAGCGGTAATTGAAGCGGATGGTTCGGTGCGTCCTTGTTTCTTTCACCCATCGATTGGAAAGTTGAGCGGCACAACGCTGGAGGCCGTCATAAACGGACCGGAAGGCCGCGGTTTCCGCAGCACACTCGATGTGGCTAACAATCCTATCTGTCGTAATTGTGTTTGTTCTTTGAACTATCGTACTTGAGCGGTAGGCGTTGGGCACGGATCCCCAGAATACATGGCCGGCTCTCCGAGACTACCTGCCGGCGGTAAATGGCGAATGTAAACAACGATCGACCATATTTCGTTGTCCGTCAGGATTCCTTTTGAGCCGGGCATTCCGGAAGGTGAGATGCCGTTGTCGATGATCCATTTGAGTTGTCCATCCATATAGGATTGGACTTGACTTGAATTCAGCATAGGCGCCGGTGGTGACATGCTATCCGCGAAAGGCACTCCGGTGTTTTGTCCATCCAGGCCATGACAGGCAGCACAGTAGTGTGAGAAGGCATCTCTTCCACTCTCGATATTCGGCGCCGTACTCGCCAGCGGATTTATTGCTCCCTTGCCGCGTACGGTGATGGAGTGCTTGATCTTTGTCATTGCTGCCGTCTCCCACTTTCCAGGAGGAGTCGCCTTGCAGCCGAGCAAGAGAGTTGCGATGCAGAGTAGTAAAGCCGAATTTACTTTGACCATCTATTCAGTCCGTAACGTGAACCGTCATTTTCATCGATCCGTGACCCTTCCCGCAAAAGTGAGCGCATTTTCCCTCGAAGGTGCCGGTAGTTTCCGGGTCGAACTTTACTTCCGTTCCTTCGCCCTTCTTTACCTCTGTGGTGCGCACACCCAAGTCCTCGATTACCAGTCCGTGAATGACGTCTTTCGATTTGATCACCAGGATAACCGGCTCTCCTTTCTTTACGGTGATTTCATTGGGCTCAAAGGCGAAGCGTTGTGCGGTCATTTCAATGGTTCGGGGAGTTTGCGCGCGATCGACTCCCGCCAATGAAGCAAGCGTTGTCCATAGAAGCAGCGTTCTCAACAAAATCTTTAGTTTCATTTAAAGTTTCCTCGTTTTTGTGAATAGTTGTGTTTCAGGGAGCAAGATATTTAAGAATTAGTTTTTCGTCTTCGGCACTGAGCATGGCGCGTACCCGCATGTGCTGCAACACTGCCTTTACTTCGCGCGGGGAGATCGCTTCCGGTGGAGTGTGACAACGGCCGCAATTCGCCTGGAATCTTTGCTCTCCGTCATTAGTCTTTGACTTTTTATGCACGGCGGAAGCCGGAGTTTTCGCAGCGGGTGGCTGGCCTTGCGGTTGGGCTAACACTGCGAGGGAGCAGGTCAGCAGTAAAGTTCCAAATAAAATTGTGAACCAGGTTTTCATTTGTGCTCTCCCGGCCACGCGGGGAAGAGAAAGCGATACGCGATTTGCACGTTCCAAATATTCGCATTACCCAACGAACTGTACTGTCTGCCATAGCTACCGTTCAGCCGCACGTCATGGGCCAGATAATAATTCAGACCGAAATCGAACTGGTTTACGTCTGCAGCGGGGAGTACATCCTGCGGAATGGGCGTGCCCTTAAAGAATTGCTGAACCCGCGCGACGGTTTGCAGGCGGCCTAACCAGGTTGTGGTGCTGCGGCTTTTTGCAATGTGCATGGCGCCTTCCAGCCAATATCCCTGGCCGCCGGGGGAGTGAGCGTATTCGGCTCGAACATCCAACGGGATTTGCGGCGGCTGCCAGGCGAAATAAGTGCCCGCCACGTTAAAATCTCCGTTTTGCAGAAATCTTTGATAAGAAGCTCCAACTTCGATTCCGGCGTTGGGCATAAACATGCCGATCCTGCCGCCAGCGGCTCGGCCAGCCTGAAGATTCTCGGTCGTGCTCGCTACGGAAAAATACGCCGTGTAGTTCAGCAGCCAGTTTGGCCGCTCGACGAGTACTCCTCGCAGCATTCCGCCGTTGCTGGCCGATGACGTGCGCGTGCCGATGGTGAAAATAATCGGCGAATCCTGAAGATTTGCGATCCAGATCGCTGAAAATCGTTCGTTATAAATATTGAACGGCGTCAGAAATCGGCCGACGGTAATGGTTAAGTGCGGATTTGCTATGTAATCGAGCTGCGCGTAGTCGAAGGTAGCAAAAAAACGTCCGTTGTAAGGCCCGCTCGTACCATTTTGCTGGGCGAAAAATCCCTGCAAATCCGCACGTCCCTCGACTAACCAGTGGTCTCCAAATGGCGCAACAAGCACGGGGGCGAGAGTCGGTACAAACGATGTCGCCCCTGCGGTTGTGCTGGTGTTAAAAGCCAGTGCTCCCGAAAGTATTGGTACGTCTGATTGGGAGCACACGCGGGTGCCGATCCCAAGTAATACTATTAGCGCTCCCAAAATTCTTTTCATCTGCAACCCTTTTCTGCGGCAATTAAGAAGGTCGACCCGCGTAAAATCGCGGTCTCTTAGCAGGGCCCGGTACGATCGAAAAGCGACCGACGATTGTCAGACTAAGTTTTCCGGTGAGGCCGGTTGTCACCGAAAAGTCAAAAGCAAGTCATCTTGCTGCTGCGCAATTACTGAACCTTTTATCGCGATGCGGCATAGTCCGAATTAGTACTTCTCCGTTAGTGCGTTTCAGCACCCCTGCTTAAAAGCAATTGGACCTGTTTCTGTTTTCATTTCTGCGGATACTCGGAGCAAGGAGATTTCGATGCGATACGCGACGCGCATTCTGGTAGCCAACCGTCCCAGACTGATGCGAGAAGTGATTGTGGCCGCCCTTACGGGCCAACCCAACATAGAAGTAGTTGGAGAAGTGTCTGACGAGCGGAACATCCTCGACCAGGTACGGGCGACAGTGCCAGATCTCCTGGTTATCGCTCTGGATGAAAGCGAAGAGCGGCCGGCGATCTGCGATCTTGTTCTTCGAGAGCATCCGCAGTTGCGTGTTATTGCTGTGGCATCGCGCAAAGATCGCACTCTTTATTATTGGGCATCGTTTGATATTCACTGCGCGGATATCGAATCATCCGCGGCCGGCATCCTGGGCGCGGTGCAGAACATGGCAGAGTCCGCGGCAAGGCCAGCCTTCGGCAATGTGCCAACGCCGATACCAGAGTCACTATGATTGTCAGAAAAAAGCACGGCACGCTGTGTGCGCTTGCACTTTTATTTATCTGCCAAACAGCCGCCGGCCAGACCATTTCCGCACAACGTGCGAGTAAGGACTCTGACAGCGGCACTCAGACAGGAACTCTTTCCGAGTTAGGGCGAGAAAATGCTAACCGGGTTGCTGCTTCGCCGGCGCAAATTCGAGAAGCGTTAATCAAGGATCCGGGGCTGCTGGTGGCGTTGAAGCGGCTAATGGCCAAGGAAGCGACTTCAAATGGGCAACTAGTTGACGATGCGGATCTAACAGACGACGCAATCTTTGATCGTCTTGGGAGCGACGTAATTTTCCGCTCGATTGCGACGCGCCTGGTTCAAAAGTACGGCTATTTGCTTCCCGCGGTTAATCCTGATTCTGAAATAGGGAAACAACAAGAATTAATCCTGAAAGAGCGCGCTCGTCGATTGGTACAGATCGAAGCCCAGGAGGACGCGGAGTCCATGAAACCGCCATCTCCACCAAACGATGAAGCGCAGACTGCGGCAACGTTCGGCTCCAACTGCACCTCCAATACGAATGCAAATTGTAAACAAGAAGAAGCAGGCCGGGGGCGACAGCTCACTAATCCGCAGGAAGCACCAGGTCCCAATCCTGAGGGGCCAGTCGGTCCTACCCAAATTCCTAAGGTGAGTGGCCCGCCGATAATTCAGGCCAGCCTATCCGACGGCAACATTTCCAGAAGCTCCACCGACGAATCAGAATTCGGTGGGCTGCTGCGGTCAGCAATGAGTACATCGCGCGATGTACCAGATCTCCAATCTCTTCTAGCAGAACGTGAGCTGTCTGGCGCTCGCGAAAGAAACGGTTCTACGAGTAACGAGTTTAATTCCACGAGTAACGATTTTAATGGAACGCAAAGTGTTACTGGCACCGCGGGAAACCAGATGGGGCCCCAATCTCGTATGGCACGTTCACCCAACCGCCCGGGGTTGTCACTCGATGCTAAGGCAGATGTGACCCAGGGAAACATCGTTCGCAGGCCGAGCCCTTACTCTGACGTTCCATCTCTGCTGGATCTCTATGTTCAGGTTGCTTCTCACGACCGGACTCCAGAGCGTTTTGGTCTAAACATCCTCACGTCTGGTGCTCGCGAAGCTGGCGCGATTTCCATGGATCTTCCGGTAGGGCCAGACTACGTGGTCGGTCCCGGAGATGGACTTGCGATCGACCTCTGGGGGAGTGTGTCTCAGCGTTTCCAGCGTACCGTCGATCGAGAGGGGCGCATTTCTCTCCCTGAGGCCGGACCGGTACTTGTTAGTGGAAAAACTCTTGGCGATGTTCAACTCACTCTACAAGAGATCCTTCGAAACCAATTTCGCGCTGTCTCGACCAACGTCTCACTTTCCCGACTGCGAACAATACGCGTTTACGTTGTCGGAGAGGTCGTGGAGCCAGGCGCCTACGATCTGAGTTCACTCTCAAGCGCCATCAATGTCCTCGTGGCAGCCGGTGGCGTGACGGAACGCGGCTCGCTGCGAACCATCAAACACTATCGAGGAAAACAGTTGATCGAAGTGGTTGATGCGTATGACCTGCTGCTTCGCGGTGTTGGATTAGATCAGAAACGATTCGAGAGTGGCGATTCGCTGTTAGTTCCTCCCGTGGGAGCTCAAGTTCGGATTGAAGGGATGGTTCGCCGCCCCGCCGTTTATGAGCTTCGTGGAGGAATGAATCTGGAGGAAGCGCTGGATCTTGCAGGTGGTATTTTGCCGGCCGCGGCCTTGAAGCACGTCGAGGTGGAGCGTCTGGTCGCTCACGAAAATCGCACCATGATCAGCCTAAACCTCAGCGAAAATGCGACAGAGAAGGATTCAAATTCGCAGCTCTCTACTTTCCGCGTTCAGGATGGCGACCGCATTCATATCTTTCCAATTGCTCCGTACAACGACCAGGCTATCTATCTTCAGGGTCACGTACTGCGTCCCGGCCGTTATTCGTACAAAAGCGGGATGACTGTCACTGATCTGATCACTTCTTATACGGATCTGTTGCCGGAGCCAGCTGGGAAATACGCTGAAATTATCCGGCTTAATCCGCCGGACTACCGGCCTACCGTGGAAAGCTTTGATCTTGCGAAGACACTCGGCAATCCGGCAAACGCGCCGAAGCTTCAGCCTCTCGACACTGTCCGCATTTTCAGTAGATACGATTTCGAACCTGCGCCGGAGGTGTGGATCGATGGAGAAGTGCGGAATCCGGGGCAATTTACCACAGCGGGACAGGCGCATGTACGGGACGCGATCTATCTGGCGGGAGGTGTATCGCCCGGGGCGGCTATGGACTCCGCTCAGGTATTCCGCACCGGTAAAGACGGCACCAAGACCATCCTGAGTGTGAATCTAGCTGACGCGCTCGCCGGCAGTGCTACCGCGAACATTCTCCTTGAGCCGCACGATCGAATCATCATCCATCGCAACGTCGCCGAAGTCGATCCACCCAGCGTTTATGTGAAAGGTGATGTGACCAACCCGGGCCGCTATCCACTCGCTGCCAATATGAATGTGCAGAGCCTGGTGCGTCTCGCTGGCGGCCTGAAACCGAGCGCTTACTCGGAAAGCGCCATCCTTACCCACCAAGAGGGCAAAGAGACTGGTGTTTCGGGGAGCACAAGTGTGGACATCAATCTTACGGCGGCCATGGCGGGGCGCGCGGACCAGGACAAGCTTTTATTGAATGGAGACGTTCTCACGGTGCGCCAGAATCCCAACTGGAATGATCTCGGTGCGACCGTCACCCTGCGTGGCGAAGTGCAACATCCGGGTACGTACGGCATCGGTCCAGGCGAGTCACTCAGTTCTGTGCTGGAAAAGGCAGGAGGATTCACATCGCAAGCGTATCCCTATGGAATTGTTTTGACGCGTCGCGAGGTCCGTGACCTGGAGTTGCACTCACATCAGGACTTGGTCACCCGAGTCAAAGCAGAAGAGACACAGCTGAAGGCGCTTCCTGAGAATGACGCCGACCAGAAGAACTTGAAACTTACAGCCATCGCACAGACCGAAACAACACTAACGCAACTACAAACGAATTTGCCGGTCGGGCGGGTGGTCATCCATACCTCGCCAGACGAGAAATCGTTTGACCGTCGCGCGGCGGGCACTCCGCTGCGAAACGGTGACGTGATTATCGTTCCCAAAAAACCAAACTACGTCGTCGTTCAAGGACAAATATTCAACCCGACGGCGGTTGGCTTTGTGGCAGGCAGGAGCGCCAATTGGTATTTAGGCCAAGCCGGAGGATTTACGCAGCTAGCGGACAAAAAGGCCGCATTTGTTATCCGCGCTGACGGGTCCGTTTTGTCCGCAAAAAACAATAACAGCAGCATGTGGTCTGGCAACCCCATGGATTCTGTATTGATGCCCGGAGACATGATCGTGGTGCCAGAGAGAGCGCCCAACATTGGAAGCCGGAACTGGATTCCGCTGATCCAATCGGCACAAGTGGCGACCTCAGTGGTGCTGGCCATCGCTTACATCCACCCGTGAGAAGAGTTGTGAATCAATAATGAAAGGATGCATCGTGGCGCGTTATCTGATGATCTTAAATGTAGCGATGGCGGCGGGTACCTGTTACGCCACGCCTCAACAAACGGATAACGACAACAGTGGCGGACAGTCTACGGCAACGACAGTCACTGTGCCTGCCGAGAAAAAAACTTCAGGCACCGGTCAGTCACGCACCGATTGGCTGACGAGCTCCCGCGCTGATCTGGAAAGTGCGAGCGGCCGATTTGTCAATGACCAAATCCAGCTGGTAACGAGTCCGACGAAGCTGCGGCTCTCCGATGTGGAATGGCTGGTACCCTTCGCCGGTATCACCTCTGGGATGATTCTTACGGACGCCAGTATTAGCAAGAGTCTCCCCAAGAACCCCGGCATTCTTCACGCCTCTCAAAATATTCGAAACGGCGGCGTCGCGACCCTTGGCCTCGCGTCTGCCGGCATTTATTTGTGGAGCTACCACACTCACGATCCACACCAGAGAGAAACTGGTTTGCTCGCCGGCGAAGCTGTTGCAGACAGTCTGATTCTTACGGAAGGCTTGAAATATATTACGGGACGAGAACGGCCTAGTCAGGCAAACGGGCAAGGTTTGTTTTTTCAAGGAGGATCTTCGTTTCCTTCAAATCATTCAGCGGCAGCTTGGTCGGCTGCGGGCATTTTGGCCCACGAATATCCGGGCACACTGACGAAACTACTTAGCTATGGCCTGGCGTCAGCGGTCAGCATTACAAGTGTTAGCAGCAAGCAGCATTTTCCCTCGGATGTTCTGGTTGGCAGCGCTCTCGGTTGGATGGTTTCCGAATACGTTTATCGAACCCATCACGACCCCGGACTTGGAGGATCAGCGTGGAATCCGGTGCGCGAAATAATCCATGGAGATGCATCGGGCCCAACTGAATATCCGGGCTCCACCTATGTGCCTGTCGACAGTTGGGTGTACCGGGCGTTTGATCGGTTGGCTGCACTGGGTTATGTGACAGCGGGTTATGAAGGTAAGCGTCCGTGGTCTCGCGAGCAGTGTGCGCGTCTGTTGATTGACGCTGATGAGGCCATAGCGAGTTCGTCAGGCGCCCATGATTCGCAGATACAGGCACTTATGCAGGCGCTGCACCACGAGTTTGCGAGAGAGGAATCGATGTTCACGGAAGGGAATCGATCGTTTGAAGTGGATTCTGTTTACACGCGAGTCTTGAGTGCGAGCGGAACGGTATTGGACGACGGATACCATTTTGGTGAGACATATGCCTACGACTACGGCCGGCCATTTCGGCAAGGCACCAATCTGATTTCCGGCGGCTCAGCCAGCGCCACTTATGGAAGTCTGTTCTTTTTTGTAAACGGCGAATTTCAGCACGCGCCTTCAGCACCAGCTCTCTCAACCGACGTTCGAGACTTCATTGCGGTTCGAGACAAGGTACCGACTCCATCCGCCGTGTCGTTTGCTCCCATCAATACGTTTCAGCTTCTGGAGGCGTACGCGGGGATCAACCTACGGGGTTGGCAGATATCTTTCGGCAATCAAAGCCTTTCGTGGGGACCGGGCATTGGCGGATCTCTCCTTTTGAGCAACAACGCCGCGCCGTTCACGATGCTGCGAATCTCTCCGCAGAAGGCCGCGGACATTCCAGGCATATCCAAAATTCTTGGGCCCATCAGCGTGGAGCAATTCTACGGTCGCCTCGACGGCCACCACGGACTGTCGCAACCGTGGATCTATGGTCAGTCAATCAGCATGAAGCCGTTTCGTTCACTGGAATTTGCCTACAGCCGCACGATCCTGATAGGCGGCACCGGCCATCCACTCACCTCTGGAAAGTTTTTCGACAGCTTTTTCGGAAGAGTTGATCCAGCTGAAAACAGTGTGCCCGGGGATTCACGTACGGCCGTGGACTGGACATGGCACGTGCCGGGCGTCCATCACTTAGTCACGTTCTATGGCGAATTGGAAGACGACGACGATTCGATTCCTCTGCAGAATTTGGCAAAGAGCGTATTGCGGCCGGGAATTTATCTTTCTCGTTTGCCGCTGTTGCCGAAGTTCGATGCGCATTTTGAATGGACCAGTTCGACAAGCCCCGGACGCGCGCCCTTCCAAAACCACGGAAATTTGAATTATTGGAACCTCGACTACACCGACGGCTATACGAACAATGGAAATTTAATGGGAAACACTGTCGGGCGCGAGGGGATAACGCTGCAGGCGTGGATTCGATATTGGATGTCACCGCGTAATACGCTGGATTTCTCGTGGAAGCAAAGCAGAGTACTTTCCGACTTCGTGCCCGGTGGGGGGAAATGGCAGGATTTTCAGGCTAGCTACTCGGTCACGAAACATTCGGGGCTGTATCTAAAAACTTTTCTCCAGTTTGAACATATTTCTTCGTTTCCGCTGCTTTTTCCAGGCTCACGGAACAACCTCACCGCCGCGGTTGAGCTTGGCTTCCTGCCGCAATGGGGACACCAACCTTCCGCGCGCTCCTCCTCGGGAAGTACGCCTGCGAACCAGTCGATCGGAGACCGTTTGCCATGAGCGCATCTTCGAATAAGACGACGCCGGAAGCTCTCCGCGCTTTGGACATCGACCAGTTGCTCGCACAACGCCTTCGTCAGGATCAGCAGGAAAACCGAGACAGAAAGATTGCGCGAATCGGCCATCTATGGGAGCGACGGAGACTTCTCGGGAAATTTCTTGCGTGGGGCGGGGCTGCCGCTATGCTCATCGCTATTGTCATCCCTACACGCTACGCCGCCACGACGCGGTTGATGCCTCCGGATCCCCCGGCCGGCCAAGGCATGACTTTGTTGGCCGGCCTCGTCGGAAAAATGGGCGCCAATCTTGCCTCTCTCGGAGGAGATCTCCTGGGAGTCAGTACCTCAGTCGATCTGTTCGCCGGACTACTCGAAAGCCGCACGGTGCAGAACGATCTAGTCGCGAAATTTAATTTGCGCACCGTTTATGGAGAGCGCCATTTAGTCGATGCGCGGAAAGAGCTGGCGCGTCGAACGGACTTGTCGATTGATCGCAAGAGCGGAATTCTCACGATACAGGTAACGGATCACGATCCCAAGCGCGCCACCGCAATGGCACAAGAATATGTGGCGCAACTAAACAATGTTGTAACGCAGCTGAACACGTCTTCCGCCCACCGCGAGCGGATTTTTCTTGAAGCTCGTTTGGAACAAGTCAAAACGGACCTGGAATCGGCGGAAGGGGATTTCAGCAAATTCGCCAGCAAGAATGCCGCGATCGACATCAAGGAACAGGGTAAAGCGATGGTGGAAGCCGCCGCAGTTCTTGAAGGTCAATTAATCGCGGCGCAAACGGAATTGCAAGGGCTTCGCCAGATCTACGCCGATCAAAACATACGGGTCCAAACCATGCAGGCTCGCGTGGATGAACTGCGGCGCCAGATTCTTAAAATGAGTGGAAAACAGGAGCCCGACGGCGCGTTGCCCTTGAAAGAGGATGAGCTTTATCCCTCCATTCGAAAGCTTCCATTATTGGGCGTGACTTACGCGGACCTCTTCCGGCGAATGAAAGTGGAAGAGACGGTGTTCGAAACGCTTACCCAACAATACGAGATTGCCAAGGTTCAAGAGGCGAAGGAAGTCCCCAGCGTGAAAATGCTGGACCCCGCTGAACTCCCGGAGAAAAAGGTTTTTCCGCCGCGCACGTTGCTGTTTTTTCTGGGAGAGATCATCGCGCTTGCTATCGGCGCCGGTTGGATTTCAGGTACGGATGGCTGGAACAAAATCGACTCCCAGCACCCTGGAAAAGCTCTGGTACTCAATATGGTTCGGAGTGTGAAACCGCCACTGCAATATGTAGTGCAGCGAGGAAATGTCTTCACCTCGTGGACAAAAAGAATGTTCGAGGGATTTAACGACGCTTCAACGGCGGTGAAAACAAAACCTGCGGCAGTACGCGAGGAATAATCCATCTTGGCGGGCATTTACAAAACGATAAGTAATTTGGGCGATGTTGTAGGAGGCGAAATGCTTCTGCGCCTCGCGAATTTCGGCGTTGCCGCCCTGATAGGTCGCTTGTACGGCGCGCCTGTGCTTGGGATGTACGCCACTATCGTCGCTGTTGCGACTCTTGGCGAACGGCTTGCCGATAACGGATTGGAGTTGACGGGTATCGTGGAGGTCAGCGCACGCCCTCGATACACCAGCGAAATTGCCACGGCTTTATACACCGACAAAACGATTCTCTGCGCGCTGGCTATTGGTCTTCTTGCGATGATGGGTCGGATTGCAGGACTTTCACCCAGCCAGTGGCTTATCGCGGCCATCCTTACGCTTCGCACGTTTCTCTATTCTTACTGCCGTTTACACGCTGGATTCTTAAAAGGGTTGGATAGAACGAGGCAAATCGCAAAGTGCCAGGGGGTTCATTTTTCTCTTCTTGCGGTTGGCCTCGCACATGTTTATCTGCAACATAAAAGCCTCGTGGTTCTTTTGCTTTATCTGTTGGCAGCGCAGATTGTGGAATACATTTGCAGCTTTGTGGTGTTGCGCAGACTTGGAGTGGGCTACGCCGCGATCTCTGCGTCGTTATGTTGGGATCTGATGCGGCGCTCGGTGCCCGTTGGCGCGACTTACACGCTTGCGACGGTGATGTTGCGAGGCGATGTTCTGATCCTTTCCCTGCTGGCCTCCTCAACCGTGGTGGGCACTTTTGCTGCGGCTGATACCGGGCTGGTCATGATTTATGTCATCGCGTGGTTGTTTAGCGGGGTGTTGTTGTCGGAGTTGGGCAGACACGCTCAAAACAGCCAAGCGCTGAATCTGCATTTTCGCAAGACCCTTCGAACTGTGACGCTCATCAGCATTCCACTCGCGGCGGCCGGAGTCCTCTTGGCCAGGTTCGCAGTCATGGTGATATTTGGAAAAAGCTTTGCAGCAGCGGGCTCTACGGCCGCCATCATGATACTCGCGCTGCCCTTAGTCTTTCTTAACGCGGCTTTTCTAAGCCGTCTCATTGCAAAGAATGCCTCACGGGTTGCGGCGTTTATTTATTTGCCCGCTGCAATCCTATCTTTGCTGCTCAATTATTTCCTCGGTCGACATTACGGAGCTACTGGCGTGGCGCTTTCCATCGTTCTTCGGGAAGCGGCCATGTGTTTGGTCTTTCTGTGTGTCCGGCATTTCCCGTTTGGCCCGGCGGAGTCGGCGTTGACAGCGAATCCGCAGTCAGAAATGGCGCCTTTGCTGAATACGTGAAGGGACTTTACAGAGTGACATCACCTCTATGAAAAAAACTGTCACGACTCTGCTGGTGGTGAGCCTGGCGGGAAATATTTTCCCAGCCTTCAACATTGCGGCCATCTCCGGATTATTCCCAATATACCTGGTTAGCCGGGATTCCGTGGAGCCGAAGCGTCATGGATACGATCCCAACGTTGCCAAAAAATACCTTCTCGCCGCATACCTGTACTGGATTACGAGCTACATTTGCACCGGCGCACCTATCAGTAACTTATTTTCTTTTGATTTTCTGCGATTCGATGGCGCACTGCTGATCGCCTATCTCCCGCTCTTGTTAGTCGCCGATACGCGGCTTGATCCTCTTTTTGTTCGCCGCATGCTTGGACTTTTCTTGAACATTATGTCCATCGTGGCCCTGATAGGTCTGGCTGAGTTTGTCGATAGCACGGTTGCTCCTTTCGGTCTGTCCCAACTCCCGGAGGCTTTGCAACTGATCCACAATGCGGCGCTCTCGACCGGTATATTTCATGGTTTCTTTAGGGCACATAATGCGGCTGGTGCCATCTACTCGATAGCAGCGCTCATTAGCTTTGCCCTTTTGGCGCGAGCGAAGAACCCGTCACTACTTTCGTGGCCCGCCTTCTGGTTGGCAACAAACGTAATCGGAATTGTTCTAACGCAATCACGAACCGCCTACGTGGCGTTTCTGGCGACGCTGGTCATTATGTTTGTCCGGCAGAGGAAGTTTCTCAAAACGTCCCTCAAATACGCCGCCCCTATTCTCTTGCCGTTACTGTATTTACTGTTGGTACAGCCTGCCGTTAATCATCGTGCCCAAGAGGTGTCGGACCTCGAAGACCCCAACATTGTTACTCGCTTTGTCTATTATCAACGCGCCATCGACGATTTCACGATGAGCCCTGTGGTTGGAACGGGTTTCGGCCGGTTCAACGATCAATTGAAAATTTATTCCGGTGTTCCGCATCTAGTCTACTTCGCAACCGGCGGCTCCAGTGTCGATGACGACTCGCATGCACATAACTCTTATCTTCACTTTCTGGCAGAGGGAGGAATCGCTGGTTTGGCGCTGATGCTGGGTGTCTGGGTAGCGACATTCCGTTGGGTGGGACGGCAGAAACATATTTTCGAAGAAGGCTCGTTTGGCTGTTGTTTCGCCCAAGGAATACAGGCGTGCATCGTCCTGGAATTCTTTATGAGTTTCACAGAACACATGATGGGAACTGCCGTCAGTGCGCTCACGATTTTCACGTTCGTGGGATTGTTTTTAAATTTAGTTGGCTGGAAATACCGCGTCGCTGCAGTCATCGAGTCGGAAGCCATTCGGACCGGAGAATTAGCACTGGGGAGCGCGACGTGAACTCGGTCAGATCAAGCCACGATGTTCTGCGGCGGAAGACTACCGGATTGGGATATTTATGACCGTCAGCTCCCAATTAAGTAAAAGGCCTCCAGTCAGTCCGTGGGAACGCTTTGCCGAAATAGATCCGTATCTGTACATCTTCACCGATATGAAGCGGACCGATCCGAAGGCGTTTTGGCAAAGCGGCGAGCAAGTGGTGAACGCGGAGCTCCTTCCGCTCGTGCATGCACATTGTTTGCGTCCTATGGTTGGTCTTGAAATAGGTAGCGGCGTCGGCCGGCTGGCGTTTCCGCTCGCACGGTATTTTCGAACGGTGGCGGGGGTTGATATTGCGAGTGGCATGGTTCAACGTGCCAGGTCTATTGCGCGCGACAATGGTGTCGATAACGTCGCCTTCATTCACATCTCCGGCCCGGAGGACTTTTTGCAGAGAGCGGACGACTTCGTCGGCAGTTGTGACTTGATCTATTCGCTTCTCGTGTTCCAGCACATTCCAAAGCTTTCAATGATCGAAGACTACTTGCATGTGATTCGTGTCTTGCTACATCAGCGCGGTGTCGCGTATCTGCAATTTGACACTCGCCCGCAAGGTGTGGGCTACCGTCTCAAAACATGGTTGCCTGATTTCTTGCTTCCGCGATTCTGGCGCAGGGGCATTCGCCGCATTCGCCGATCATCTGCAGATATTGAAGGCTGTATTCGACGTGCCGGCATGGAAATCCTCGGAGAGCTTTCGCCTCAGACTGCTTATCACCGTTACGTTCTCCGTGCGCCCAGACCTGCGGTAGACAGCAAATGAAACGAACCTTCGAACAGGAAACTCGACTCACTGAACGTTTTGTTCCAACGACGGCTATTCCCTCGCTAGAAAATGCTCGTGTTGCAATCGTGCACTACTGGTTTGTGAGTCACCGTGGTGGCGAACGTGTTGTGGAAGCAATGGCCGACATGTTCCCCAACGCCGATCTTTTTTCGCTGGTCGTTGACCGGGAAACGCTTTCGGAATCTCTTCGCACGCGTCCCATCACAACTTCTTTTCTGCAACAACTTCCATTGAGCCGTCGCTGGCATCGGCACCTGCTTCCGTTGTACCCGCTGGCATTGGAACAATTTGACTTGAGCAGTTACGACCTCGTGCTTAGCTCGGAATCCGGGCCGGCCAAAGGAGTGCTGACATCCGCAAACACCTGCCACGTGTGTTACTGCCATTCGCCGATGCGCTATCTGTGGGACTTTTATCATCGATATAAGAACGCTGCGACGCTGGGAGTGTGCACCCGGCCATTGTTCACTCTCGCTACTCACTACCTGCGCCTGTGGGACGCTGCTTCGGCGGACCGCGTCGATTATTTTGTTGCCAATTCCCACAATGTGGCCGCAAGAGTTCGTAAGCACTACCGAAGAGAATGCTCGGTGGTGTATCCGCCCGTAAATATCAAGGCCGGTTACCTGACTGAAGAGATCGAAGACTACTACCTTGCCGTTGGCCAGATGGTGGATTACAAGCGAATGGATCTGGCCATTATGGTGTGCAATTTGCTTGGCAGAAAACTTCGCATTGTAGGCCAAGGTGATGAATACAGCCGGCTGCGAAAACTGGCAGGCCCCACCATTCAATTTTGCGGACCTCTTTCAGATTCGGAACTTCATGAACAATATGCGCACTGCCGCGCGCTGCTATTCCCCGGAGAAGAGGACTTCGGAATTGTGCCCGTCGAGGCGCTTTCTTTTGGCCGTCCAGTAATCGCTTACGGGCGTGGCGGTGTTACGGAAACAGTCAAAGGGTGGAATTCGCGGTCGCTGAGTGTTCCGGAGAACTCTTCAGGCGTATTTTTCAGCGAGCAGTCGGTTGATTCTCTTGCCCAGGCTATTCACACGTTCGAAAAAATTGAACAGCGGCTTCGGCCCTCATTTATCAGGCAGCAGTCCGAGCGGTTTTCAGCTGGACATTTTCAGAACGGATTTCGCGAAGTTCTCGAACAGAAGTGGCGCCAATTTCATCAGCAGGCCCTAGCGCTATGATCCGCCGCCGTCTCAACAATGCGCGGTTTGTCTTGAGACTGACAATTTTTTCTATGCCGTTGGCAGCCTTTGGCTTGGCGGCGTACCTTCGTTTTGCTACCCACTTACTGCCGCGGTATTCCAGCGACGCGGACCCTTCTTCCTATTTTGGCCTGCTGATCTTGACCACCGTGCTATGGGCAATTATTGCGGAGCATCAGAAACTTGTAGCGATTGAATACCCTTGTTTCGACAATAGAAAAATCCGGAGCGTTCTGGCTGCCTGCCTGATCACTTACCTGGCGGTCCTTTCGCTTACGTTTTTCTACAGGGATTTTACGTTTTCTCGAGTGTTCATTTGGTTGACCGGCGTAAGTCTTCTCTTGCTCACATTGCTGGCGCTCGCGATATTTGATTGGGCGTGGGGAAAAAGCTGGTCGCACCACAAAGCTGGTTTTTCGGTACTGATTGCCGGCGCTGATGAATTCGCCGCAGGAGTCGCACAGTCTCTTCGTGCGGGTCGGTTACCGGTCTGCACCATCAAAGGGCACATAAGACTCCCCGGCCAGGAATGCCTAGTAAGGGGCACACCGGTTTATGAAATTTCCGATGTCAAGGAGCTAGCGATAGGAAATGGAATCGACGATATAATTATCGCCATTCCACCTACACTTCTAGGTGCTTTGCCGGAACTCCGCAGACAGCTTTCGCCATTATGTGCTCCCATCCGATTAGTGTTGGATGTGGGAGAAGCGGTGGACAGTCGCCAGCGGCTTTTTACTTTGGGCAATCTTCTTATGCTCGATTTGCAGACAACACCTGCCGACTCGTCCTTGTACGTCATTCTTAAGCGTGCGTTCGACCTTGCTTTCTCCGCGAGTGTGCTGATTCTGGCAGCGCCTGTATTCTTTGTAATTGCTCTCGCTATCTGGTTTAGCTCACCAGGTCCGATCATTTTTGTGCAAGAGCGTGTCGGGCTGAATGGCAAACTCTTCCGCATGTTTAAGTTCAGAACCATGAAGATGTCGTCAGCCGAAGAGAGTGATACGCGGTGGACAGTACAAAACGACCCGCGATGTACTCGAGTTGGCAAGATGCTTCGAAAAACAGGTCTGGACGAACTGCCGCAGTTTTTCAACGTGCTCAAGGGGGACATGAGCGTTGTCGGCCCAAGACCGGAGCGTCCTATTCTGGTGCAGAAATTCATGCAGTCTGTAGGCAATTATAATCGTCGCCACTATTTGAAAGTGGGTATAACAGGTTGGGCCCAGGTTAACGGTTGGCGCGGTGACACTTCCATCACGAAGCGCATTGAGTATGACCTTTATTACGTCCGGCATTGGACCATTACATTCGACCTGTTTATCGTTGCGCTTACTCTCATTCGCAGCTTCACTGACAAGAACGCGTATTGAGAGGCGATTTGCGCACCGCACAAAGCGCGGTTAAAGTGCCAACGCACCTTAGATATCATGACCAGTTCTTGACATCGTTGTGACAAAAAAACGGCCACGCACAGATAAGGTGATGCTGCCTTTTCAGATTTCGATGCGTTTCGAAGCGGAGCGCACGCTTCAGGCTGCGACGGGCCGCAAACACAACTGTGAGAACAGGTGACAACGAGACGCGAGTAGTGATCCTCGGCGCCGGTCCGGCAGGACTGACGGCGGCTTACGAGCTGTCTAACTCGGGCACGCCGTGCGTGGTGCTGGAACAAGACGCGGTCGTGGGTGGGCTGGCGCGCACCGTTGAATACAAAGGATTCCGCTTCGACATCGGAGGGCATCGCTTTTACACCAAAGTGTCGTTGGTGCAACAAATCTGGCGTGACGTTCTCGGCGATGACCTCCTTACTTGCAAGCGTCTCTCGCGCATTTATTACAAATCCAGGTTCTTCCAGTACCCGCTGGAGCCGTTCGACGCCATTCGCGGTCTGGGCGTGACCGAGGCGCTTCGTTGCGCGCTCAGCTTTTTGCGAGGCCAGTTGTTTCCCACTTTACCCGAACGCGATTTCGCAACGTGGGTTTCTAACAGATTTGGGCGACGCTTATTCGAGACGTTTTTTGAGAGCTTCACGGAAAAAGTGTGGGGTTTGGAATGCCGCAAAATCGCAGCGGAGTGGGCGGCGCAACGAATACAAGGACTTTCCCTGTGGTCTTTGCTGCGCGATGCAGTGCTGCAGCGATCTGATAAGCAGCCCAAAACGCTTATCAAGGAGTTTCAGTATCCTCGGCTGGGACCGGGAATGTTGTGGTCGCGGATGAAAGAAATTGTGGAGCAACGAGGGGTGCCGGTGATTTTAAATGCCCCGGTAGAAAGCGTTCAGCGGCAGGATGGGAAAGTAGTTTGCGTGAGAGCGGGCGGCGAGACATATCATGGAACGCATTTCATCAGCAGCATTCCCATACGAGAGCTGATTCAGAAACTGCACCCCGCCGCGCCACCGGACCTGCTGGCGGCGGCAAAAAACTTCCACTATCGCGACTTCCTAACCGTAGCTTTGATGGTGCGAGGCCGAAACCTGTTTCCGGACAACTGGATTTACGTGCACGATCCGCTGGTCAGCGCGGGGCGGGTGCAGAACTATGGGAACTGGAGTCCGGAGATGACGCCCGACCCTGATTTGAGTTGTTTGGGCGTGGAATATTTTTGCAACAGTACCGACGCAATCTGGAGCGCGCCGGATGAGGACCTGATCGCATTGGCGACGCGAGAGATGGTCCAGTTGGGCTTGGTACAGGAACAGGAGGTAATCGACGGCGCAGTGGTGCGAATGCCAAAGGCCTACCCGGTCTACGACCGCGGTTATCAGGGTGGTCTCGCGACGGTACGCGAATTCCTCGCGACGGTTCCAAATTTGCAGCTCGTGGGACGAAATGGAATGCATCGCTACAACAATCAGGACCACTCGATGTTGACTGCAATCCTGGCCGCCCGAAACGTTGCGGGTGGACGATTCGACTTGTGGAACCTCAACGTCGATCGAGACTATCTGGAAGCAGGGCCGCAGATCAGCAACGAAGAGATAGCGGCGCTCGAGCGAACCCAGCCGCTGGTGCCAACAGCAATATGACGAAAACTCAGATCCTCGCGCTGATCATGCTGGCTCTTTTTCTGGCAACGTCCTTCCGCAAAGGTTGGACTCGGGACGAAACCGACTTTCCAAATTATTATACTGCCGCAGTTTTAGTGAATCACGGTGCACCATTGCACGACTACTACGATTGGACGTGGTTTCAGCGGCAGATGAACTACGCAGGCATCGAACACCAACTGGGCGCGTATCTTCCGCAGACACCTCTGACCATGCTGCCAATCGTGCCGTTCGCTGGATTTCCGGTGCGCACCGCCAAACACATATGGCTCATGCTCAACCTGATATTTTTGGTCGCTACCTTGTGGATCCTTGCGAAAGCTACCGGGATTCGGATTGAGTACATCGCAATACTGATGTTTCTGGGTTACGGCTCGCTACAATCCAATTTTCGGCTGGGCCAATACTATGTGTTTTTATTATTTCTATTGACGCTCGCGTTTTACTGCGTGGACCAGGGGAAGTCAACGGCGGGCGGCTTTCTTTGCGGTGTGGCGTTCGGACTCAAACTGTACGGCGGCCCCTTTCTGCTGTATTTCGTGTTGAAACGCAATTGGAAGGCGGTTGCGGGAATGCTGGTCGCGACCGCGATAGCCGTGGCCACTGCCATTGCACTTTTCGGCTGGGCAGATGTTCACTTCTACGCTTCACAAATCCTCCCACGATCTCTTGAAGGCGAGGTGATAGATCCTTACTCCAGTCGCATTGGAACTATTACGGCCTTTCTGCGGCACTCACTCGTTATGGAAGCGGATCTGAATCCGCAGCCAGTTTGGAATGCGCCGAATGTTTTCTTTTTCTTGCGGCCGTTTACAACGGTGCTCATTCTTGCGTTCACATTGTTCGGTCTGGCATCGGAGGGCAAAGAGTTTCATCGCCGAGGATTTGCGTGGTTCACGATAGCGATCGTGCTGCTTTCGTCGAATGCGGCTTCGTATACGTACATCCTGTTGTTGTTGCCAGTGGTGTTGTTGCTGGAGCGCGCGACACCTGAGGAGAGAATTGTCCTGATTGTTTCGTACATTGCGTTGAATGGCTTTTTGTTGCCCGAGTGGCTGCGATTTTTTCCGAAACTGTTCATTTTGGCTGCGCTTTTCTTTGTGGAAGGGCGTGAATTGTGGCGGTCGCTTAGTCCGAAACTTGTGGCCGCGGCACTGGTGACGGCAATTCTCATCGCCGCCGTGGACGCTCGCCGACACATGGCGGCCTATCTGCTCGAACCCGCTCGGCATTACCCGCGCATCGATCTAGACCGGGGCACTTATCTTTCTACATATCCGGCAGTGTCGAGCGCCGGATTGTTTTATCAGGCGATGGTTCGAAGCGGATACGTGCTTCGCTGGTTGCACGATGGACAGATCGAAGAATTCAATTTCCAGGGCCAAGTGTTTCATCCGGTCGCGCCATCGCTCGACGGGCCAATCTACCTTGAACTGGTGAAGAATGGCGCTTCAACAACGTTGACTTTTGATCCCACAACTAAGGAAGTGGCGCCGACGACTTTAATGCTTACAGTGCCTACCGAGGGTTCCGTGCTTTCGCCCGACGGAAAATGGATGGCAGTTGAGTCGACTGAGGCCGGGCCTAAGCAGATTTGGCTGCGAGATATGGTGAGTGGCAAGCTGCAACTTGTGGCCGGCGGAAACTGCAACAATTCGTCACCTGCCTGGGAAGAAGACTCGCATGCCTTAATTTTTGCCAGTGATTGTGGGCGAGGCATCGGGATGCCAGTGTTATATCGCGCAAACTTACCCTCACCGACGCACATCAATGCGGGATTAGGCGTATTTGCTGCAGCTAAGTCGTCCATCATAACAATTGTCGCGCAGGCGCAGCATTGAATAGAATACTGCGCCTGCGTACCCCCCCAGAGGAATAGGGCCTTACTCAGTTGAACTATCTGTTGTCGTCGGAGTCGTCTCTCCCGTGAACAGGGGTCAGGAAGTTATCCACGACAAAGTCGGCTACCTCGCTGCCCATGCGTTGGCCGCTGGTCAGATCAGTGCGGAAATGGACGCCGGCGAAAATTCTGCTTAATGTGGCTTCTTTATCCGCGCCAGAGAAATTAGTGAAGGAGCGAGTTACTCCCGGGAGAACTTCCGAGGTAACGATGAAGTCAAAATCTTTCTTTCCGAAGAAGGAATTCAGCACCGATGCGCCGGCTGCGCTGATAACCGCGTGAGCGCCTGGATAAGATGGATCCGGCGTGGTGTTGGTGACCTCCGGCAGCCAGTTAGGGTCTGCTAGAGTTCCAGGGTTTCCGTCCAAGGCAGCTGCCCGAATAGCCGTGACTGGTCGCCAGAAGTTGTAAGTGTATTTGGTGTCGTAGAAAGCGATGACGCCATCGGCAAAACTCAGGTTTAGCAGCGCAAATAAACGAGCGGTTCGCGCAGTGTTCAAATTATGTTCAATCGCGGCGGTTTGCGTAATTTCGTTCCAGTAATTTTGGATGGCCCCGTTCCAAAAACTGCCAGTCAAGGCCTGGTCGGCAGTGGCAGTGGTGCTGTGGACGATGCCGAGTGACTTCACTTCATTGAAAGCATTGCTGTAAGCATCACTGGTCAATGCGGGTGGAGGTCCAAGACGAAACTGGCTCGCGCTCTCAAGAGCGAAAGGCGCGACATGAGACCAATTCGTGAATTGGGGTGAGGGGAAATTCGGTGGCGTCGACTGGAAATCTCCGGGGGCGTTGCCGAAGGCAAAGGGAACTGGTTGAGCATTGGATCCATCGTTACTTCGGGCTGCGAGAATTTGATCAGCTACGGTCTTTCCAATATTGATGCCTTCGGTTTTGTCGGGTCCGTCAGGAACCAACGCCAAAGACTGTTTAAGTTGGGCATCCAAGGTCGCTTGGAAGGCCGGGTACAACGCTACAAGAACTTCGTGGGCGGCGGACGAAGCGGCCGCGCCTTGCGAAGCGGAACGGGAAACACCTCTGAGGCTTACCAAGTAGGGTTCGTGTGTCTTGTCGATAGCGTTCACGGCATCGTAGATCGCAGCGTGCATGATTGCAAAGCTGCGGGTCGGGTGGACAGTTTTTGGCTGGGCCCCAGGCGTGCGGACGATAATGAGTAGCGTTGCATTCCAGGTCACAACCGGGTTAACCGCGGAGTCTTTGGAAACCTGCGCCTCATCGTCTGTCGACGCTCCGTAGGTACTGGTTCCGAATACACAGATAGTTGCGCACAACAGCAGCATTAGACTCATCAAATGCTTGGCCATAAAGGTTATATTCCGCTCCAGTTCTTTCTTAAATTGGAGGGCCGATGGACGTTACAAACACCACGCCCGTAAGACCCGCCACCCTCTAGACCGCGGCACAGACGGGAATATTCCCAAGAGCCAATCAGAATTCTGAATTGCCGGTCGTTAAGTGTCGGTGGAGGTCCCCCACGCGTATCTCAGTTCGATGTCTGAGTATTCGTTTCAAGTTTTCGTAAATCAGCTCTCAGCCTGTCACGCAATTTTAACAATTCGTTTGGGAATAGAACTCCACGCTTCCGGGTCTACACAGCGGTATGGCTAACTTTTCAATCGGGTACGAGAACGTTAGTCGACGAATCGAAATCTGCAGGAGACTAATTAATGACCCATAGACTCATCTCGATTTGTGTATTGTTGCTGGGCGCGGCGATTATGGGACTCACTGGAATTGCTCAACAATCCGCGACGGAAGCTCCGGCGGGTTTCGACACTCCCACACTGGCCCAGAATGCCGGCTCCCAAAGTAAGAATAATGGACTCATAGAGCCATCTGGCGACACCTATGCCCTCGACCAGGAGAATTATGAGCGTGTTCACGATGTGAGCACAGGACTGGGCCCGGTTTATAACGGAAGAGCATGTGCGGAATGCCACCAGAATCCGGTAAGTGGGGGTGCGAGCCAATTCACAGAGCTGCGCGTCGGTCACACTGATGCCAACGGGAATTTTGTGAACCCTACCGTACTGATTGATGACGGCGCGGGCAGTATCGCCGGACGGTCAATTATCAACGACCGTGCCGTGGTGCCCGAAGCCCAGGAACATATACCGGATACGGAAAACATCCGGGCGCTGAGGGCCGCGCTCAACACCTTGGGAGACGGGTTCGTCGAAGCGATTGACGATAACACTCTAAAAGCCATCGCACAGAATCAGCTGGACCTGAGTGAAGGAAGAATTCACGGTGAGGCCATTGAAGTTCCCGTTCTGGAAGCGCCGGGCCAAAATCGCGTGGGACGCTTCGGTTGGAAGGACCAGCACAGCAGTTTGCTTTCCTTCATTGGAGATGCCTACTTGAATGAAATGGGAGTGACCAACCGGTTGCGGCCCAAAGACACCACTACAATCGGCAAGACTACTAAGGACCCGGAAGATGTTCCCGATGAGCTCGGCCTAGCGGATATCGACCACTTTGCGCAATTCGTTCGCGGCACGAAAGTGCCGCCACGTGATGCCAAGCTGGCGGCGACGGCGGACGCCTCGGCAGGCCAAGCTGTATTTGAGAAGATCCAGTGCAACACCTGCCACGTGGAGGCCATCACTACGGCTCCAACCGGAACGGTTATCAATGGCGGAACGTTCACTGTGCCGGAGGCCTTGGGAAACAAGATCATCCATCCGTTCAGCGACTTCTTACTGCACGACATTGAGACCGGCGATGGCATCGTGCAAGCCGGACCAGCGGATACTGCCAACAAACTGCGTACCGCGGCACTTTGGGGCCTACGCATGAGACCTCGATACATGCACGACCTCAAGTCTCTGACTCTGGACGATGCCATCGAGCGGCATCAAGGCGAAGCCGAACAGGTGGAAAGGCGCTTCGATCAGTTGTCCCCGGCACAGAAACAACGACTGCGTACTTTCCTTAACTCGCTGTAATTAGCGAGCTGCGGCGCGAAACGTGACAACTCGCTTGATGCTGGTTGTCACGTCGCGAGCGTCGGGATGGTTTGACTTGCGACCGTGCTGATCAGGACGGCATATTACTGGACATCTCATCTGTGTGGCTTCCGGGTAGCCGGTCCACCGTGTTGAGCTTTCTACTGACCGCAATTGTCAGGAATGTCTGTGAATCAGCTCATTTATCTGTTTCGAGGACTACATAGTGC
>DATHGV010000028.1:0-34503 GCA_035490135.1 Candidatus Methylomirabilota bacterium | reverse complement strand
TAAAACTGATTGCCGTACTCCTTCAGCCCTTCCAAGAACAAGGCGGGAATCTTCAACCGGCCCTTCTCGTCGACCTTCGCCGGATAGTTTCCCCGCAGATTCATGTGCCCCACTCGGATTCACGATGTGATAGCCGTTTTTGGTCTTGACGGCCACACAACCACACACTAAAAGGAAGTCTTGGATGCGCAAAATGCCCCCAAAACACCTACAAATGGCCCCAAAATTAGGTCTTTCTTATTTAAGCTCCGGTGACGCCCACAAAGCTTTATTGCCCCTACTCGCCTCTACTGTTATCCACTTCACTCCACATTTGACCACATCATAAGCGCGATTTTTGGCATGTCAAGAGGAAACGTAAAAAGTTGTGAAAAAAGTTGTGGAAACACCATGCGTGGTAATTCGGAATTTGTGCTACAACCAGTTGTGGTAACGGGCGCTGGTCATTACCATACTTGGTAGTCTGCTTTTTTGGTTCCCGATCGGGGGAGGAACCATTCATGGTAGTTAAGAAATCTTTGATCTCCCGTTGAAATCCCCGCCAAATTCGCGCAGTTCTCCAGATGTACTACTGAAAGTTTTTGTGTCGAAGACTATGTTCCATTCTGAAGAAGTGCGTGTTATTCTTTTTGTGCGATTACTATTTTGTTTTTAATTCAAGGAGCTTTGCCATGGAATGGACCACACCGCAACACGAAGAGATCGACCTGAACTGCGAAATCAGTTCATACGCCAACGCTGAGCTGTAGTGCGATGACCGCTCCGCGGTCTGCTCGGATCCTGATCGAATGCGCGTAAGAGTCCTCGGCTCAGCGGCCGGGGGTGGTTTTCCCCAGTGGAATTGCGCTTGTGCCAATTGCCAACGGGTAAGAGCCGGGAAATTTCACGGCCGCGCGCGCAGCCAGACCCAGCTGGCTTTCACCACCAACTCTAAAGTTTGGTTTCTACTTAGCGCTTCTCCGGACCTGAGGACGCAACTCATTGCTACGCCCGAATTGTGTCCGAATCGTACCTCCAGCGCGTCGGCGCGCATGGGCGTGCCCACAGCCGCTGCGCCTGCGCCAGTCGAATCCCCTATCGGTGGAGTGTTTTTGCCAAGTGCCGACATAGATTCCGTAGCGGGACTTCTTCATTTGCGCGAATTCCAGTCCTTTTTTATTTTCGCCACACCCTCCGTGCAGTCCGCTCTGCAAAAAGAGAATCGCGTGTTTCGCGTTCTTGATCGCGCCGACCCTCCGGTAAAGTGGGTGCGGTTATCCAGTAAAGGCCGGTTGGGCTGCCATCTCGAGGAAGAATCGGGCTCCACGCCAGAGTTTCTCTGCACCACCGTGCCCATGGGAGGCTGTTATCCCGATTACGTAAGCGAAGAACTGCGGCGGACACTGGTTGCCGAGGAAGCCACGTCGGCATTTGTAATTCATAAAGGCGATAAGAAAATATTTTATGCCCCGGCAATTCCCGCGGAGACAAAAACGGCTAACGGACACACCGGCGCGTGGAGTTCCTGGATCGAAAATAGCGACGCATCCTTTGTCGACGGAACTTTCTGGAGCGACGACGAGTTGATTAAAACCGGCCGCAGCAAGAAAACCGCTCGCCAGATCGGTCACGTGCCGCTGTCCGGGCCGGGCGGAATGCTCGAGCAGTACCCCAAGAACATCAAGGGACGCAAAATTCTGATCCATATCAACAATACCAATCCCATCCTCGACGAGGACAGCCCGCAACATCGCGCGGTGCTGGATGCAGGTTTTGAATTGGCCTGCGATGGGATGGAGTTGGAGATATGAATGGGCCCGCTAACATCCCTGCTAGCCTCACGGCAGAAAAAAAGATGCTGCCGGAAAGTGAATTCATCGCCGGATTTCACGCCATTGGCGAAGAGCGCTATCACCACCAGCACCCTTTTCATTTGTTGATGCATGAAGGCCAGCTGACGCGCGGGCAACTGCAAGCCTGGGCACTGAACCGCTACTACTACCAGAGCCATATACCCTTGAAAGATGCGGCTATTCTGTCGCGCAGCGACGATCCTGCGTTCCGTCTCGCGTGGCGCAAGCGCGTGATCGACCACGACGGCGACGGCAACAATCCCGGCGGGATTGAAAAGTGGCTCCGCCTGGTGGAGGCAACGGGACTGCCACGCCAGCAAGCGCTGCACGGCGACGGCATATTGCCGGCAACACGATTCGCGGTGCAGGCCTACGTAAATTTTGTCAGCACCCATTCCTTACTGGAGGCCATAGCTTCGTCGCTGACCGAGCTTTTCTCGCACAAGTTGATAACCCTACGCGTCGACCGCTTGCGCCAGCATTATCCGTGGCTCAGCGGTGGACTGGATTATTTCCGCGCGCGCTTGACGCAGGCGCCCGAGGATGCCGAGTTCGCATTGGCCTGGGTGGTGAAGAACGCGCGAACCCCCGAGGAACAGCTGAAAGCCTACGCCGCGTTGCGCACCAAGTGCGACATCCTGTGGGCGCAACTCGATGCATTATATTTTGCGTATGTGCAACCCGGCTGGCCGCCCCCCGGGGCTTTCAAGCCGAGCGACAAATGAATACCTCGTCAACAGAAATTTATGACTCCCGATTTAAATAGCCGTCCGCGTTTGGCGCCAGGATGCCGCCTGAACGACGCAAAGCAGCAGCCGCGCGTCCTACTGATGCCGGAAAAGGCGCTGCGATTGAACGGACCGAGCCTGGAAATTGTGGAACGCTGCGATGGACAACATACCGTGCGCCAGATAATTACGGAATTGCAGAGGATTTACGACAAAGCCGAGCCGCAAAAAGTAGGAAGCGACATCCTCGGATACTTGTCTTTGCTCAACGATCAGCGAGCGTTGGATTTTGAGGTCGGGCATGGTTCCGCTGGCGCCGGCTAGCGATCGAAATTTTATCCGTCCATACCCTTTGTTCAGATGGCCCAGAATTCAGTCCCTGCATATAGCTCCAGTGAACAATCGGCTTCAGCCGCTGATGCCGGACTCGTGACGTCCCGACGTCACGAGCGGCGAGTCAATCAGATATCATCTAAATATAAAATGAATAGCCCCGTTTCTACGCCTCTCGCCTTAATCGCCGAGCTTACGCACCGGTGCCCGCTGCATTGCGTCTACTGTTCGAATCCCCTGGAATTGAATTCCCGCACCAACGAGCTTTCCACCGAAGCGTGGCGCGATGTTTTTGTTCAGGCTGCGGAACTGGGCGTGTTACAGGCCGACTTCACCGGCGGCGAGCCGTTGGCCCGTCCCGATATTGTGGAGTTGGTGAGCGCGGCACGGGCCGCCGGCCTTTATGTGAACCTCATTACCTCCGGATTGCCACTCGACGAAGCGCGGCTGGAAAAATTGGTCGCGGCGAGATTGGACCATTTCCAGCTCAGTTTTCAGGGCGCACGGCCGGAAATCGCTAGCGAAATTTCCGGCACGACTACGCACGCCCAAAAATTGCGCGTGCTCGAGTGGCTGCGAGGCCACCGCGTTGCAGTGACGCTGAATTTTGTAATCCATCGCCGCAACATGGAGCAGCTCCCCGAAATGCTGGCCATCGCCGAGGCTTCCTGTGCGACACGGGTGGAGTTTGCCAACGTGCAGTATTACGGATGGGCTTTTACCAACCGGGAAAATCTGCTACCCACGCGGGAGCAGCTGGATTCCTCACTGGAAATATTGAAGCGGGCGCAGGAGCGGCTGCGAGGCAAGATGCGCATCGAGTACGTGGTGCCCGACTATTACGCGAAATTCCCCAAGGCCTGCATGGGCGGCTGGGGCCGCAAATTGATGCTGGTCGTGCCGAGCGGTGACGTTCTGCCCTGTCACGCGGCGCGCGTCATCCCCGGGCTCACGTTTGAAAATGTCAAAGACCGCAGCCTGCGTAAAATCTGGGAATCCTCAGCCGCTTTCCAAAAGTTTCGCGGCGAAGGATGGATGCAGGAGCCCTGCAGGAGTTGCGACCGGCGCGAAGTCGATTTTGGCGGGTGCCGTTGCCAAGCCCTTTTGCTGGTGAGTGACGCCACAGCCACTGATCCGGTGTGCTCGCTGTCGCCCGACAGAAACAAAGTAGATGCGGTACTAGCCCGGATTGGCGACGTGCCCGTCACAGCAGTAACAGCAGAGATAAAACCAAAATGGGTGTACCGGTCGAATCCCGTCTAAATTATGAAAACGTGCCTAAGATGGGCACTTTGTGTGCGAAAAATGGTAAAAACAATTCCGGCGCAGGCCGGTGCCGAGGACGGGAACTGCCAGAGAAGAGGCTAGCCCAGGTTCTCCCAAACAGCGTTTTCGAGCGGTTTTTTCTTGCGACGGCGCATCAGCCCAAATACTGCCAGGCCAAGACCCACAAACAAACCCGTTGCCGGCTCAGCCGCAGGCACGGCCACAGTATGCGACCCGGCAGTGAAACTCCAGCCGGTGCCCTTTTCCAAGTCTTTGCGCACAATACTGCCATCCAGGCTGCAATTGCAGGGGTTGGTACCTCGATCCCAGCCATGCCCGCTAGGGACACCGAAGTCAAGGCCTCTGGCGTCGCTGATAATCTTGCCTTGGTAGGTAGAGACGCTATCTGCCAATGTCGCGCCGCCAAGCATTAAGGCAAAGACCATACCGAGTACTATTTTCAATTCAAATCGTATTTTCATCCTGAATGGCCGCTTTCCCGGAAGAATTTCTTTCGTACCGTGTGTTCTGACCGGGCAAGGTCAACTACTGGTCTGCACTTTTATGACCGTTTTGGCAATCTCTTGGTGATCGTTATCCCGTTGGGTTTGCCGCAGGATGCGCGGCCTGCGAGCGTAAACGCAAAACCACCCGGAACAAGAAAATCAGGCTGCCGAGGAGGACCAGCGCGCCAAAGATTGTGAGCGTATAAGGCGCGCCGATATGTTTGGCTATGCCTCCCGCGATCAATGACCCAATCGGTTGCACGCCCATGAACATGGTCGCGTAGACGGCCATAACCCGGCCACGCAGCTCGTCTGGCACACGGCTTTGCACGATGGTGTTGGTGGCGGCCATTTGGACGGTGGCGGCGAAGCCCACAATAAGTAAAACGGTGGCAGAGAACCAAAACACCGTGGATTGTGAAAAAAGCACCAGGCAAACTCCACAAACCAGCGAAGTGCCGGCAATCCAGCGCGCCAGCCCCTTATAACTAGTACGCCCCGCGAAATAGAGCGCCCCTAGAACGGCGCCAATTCCCGCAGTGCTCATCAACAATCCGAACCCTTTGGCGCCGCGATGCAGAACTTCGCTCGCAAAGATAGGCAGGAAGACCGAGTATTGCAGTCCCAGAAGACTTAACAGACTAAGCAGCAACAACGCTGAACGCACCGGCATGTCGCTCATCGCAAACCGAAAACCCTGGATAAAATTCTGAAAGGGCGAACCTTCGGGGGGCTTTACCGCCATTTTTGGTATGCGCATGGCCAGCAGCGCGGCGAGCACCGCCAGAAAGCTGATGCCGTTCAGCAGGAAACACCACGCCGGTCCTTTCCAGGCCAAGGCAAAGCCTGCCACCGCGGGACCCACCACCCGGGCGCCATTAAAGATCGAAGAATTCAGGGCGATAGCGTTGGGCAGATCTTCCTTGACCACCATTTGCACCAGAAATGACTGGCGAATGGGCACGTCAAAGGCATTCACCACGCCGACAAGAAAAGCGATGAGAATTAACTCCCATACTTTTATAGCTTCGGCAAAGGTCAATGCCGCGAGAGCGAAAGCCAGCACCATCGATACCGCCTGCGTGGCTATGACCCCGTAGTGACGGTTGTAGCGGTCCCCAACATAGCCTCCAATGGAGGCGAGAAATAAAATGGGCACCTGGTTGGCGAATCCAAAGACGCCCAACAGCGCTGCCGAGCCCGTCAATTTGTAGACCAGCCACAATTGCGCGGTGGACTGCATCCAGGTGCCGATGAGCGAAATAAGCTGGCCGCCAATAAACAGTTGAAAGTTGCGGTGCTGCATTGCGCGGAAGCGCGTAGACACTAGCGGAAGATCCCTTTCCAGTTTGATGCGTGAATTGATGGCGCGTCACGCAACGAGTCACTAGTAGTGTAACGGAGGATTGTTCGCGGAGAAGTGCAACGCAAACCGGCGTGATGAATTTATATTGAGAAATTATATTGCGAAATTATGCGATGCGTGGCTATGCAGCCTAATGCCGCAGCTTCCTTGCGCTAGTAGGGATTATTCGTGGGCGGATCAGGGGCGCCGCCTACGTGCAGATGGCTCAGATCGCGCAGCGTAGCGCGGTCTTCTGCGCTCATACCGCGAGTAAAGTTGGGGTCGTTCAGATGCTGGTTGCGCGCGAACTCCGGCATATTCTGAAGAACGCCCAGACGCTGCTCAATGGCTTTCTTTCGCTGCGGCGGCAAATTGCGCCAGTTCGGCAGCACTTCATATTTAATGTGATCGCGTTGTTGCTGCGTCATCTGTTGCCAGACGCGTTGACGGTCGCGCATGTCCTGTTGCTGTTGCGGAGACAATTGCCGAAAGCTTCTCTGATTCTGTAGTACCCGCTGTCGCTCTTCGGGGCTGAGGCGTTGCTGGTTATTTCTATAGCTGTTGTAACTATTTTGCCCGCCGCGTGAATATTGCTCGTCTCGTGAATATTGACTGCTCGGCGGGCGATTGGGATCCACACGATTGACGGGGGGACGATTAGGATCCACCGTTTGATGAACTGAATTTCGTGTAGACGGATTTGCAGTCCCGGAGCGAGCCGGAGGCCGGTCGTCGCGCGATACGGGCGTCTGATCGCGGTGCGGTCCGCCTGACTGCCTGGGCCGGCTACTTGGCTGCTTAGGCGGTGTGCTTCGCTGAGGCACAGCGGGAGCAGGAGCAGGCTGCTGTGGAGGCCTATTGGTAGGCGCCGGTTGCTGCGGAGGCCTGTTGCTGGGATCCGGACGCTGCGCGAAACTCGAAGACGTCAAGCTCGCGCTAAGACAGAGCACGAGCAGGCAGCCCTTGAATTTTGTCCGCAGCGTCATCCGCCTTACATTTCCTGTTCGCTGGAATCATCTGCCGAAACGGGTTGCGGCAATTCCGTCAACGGCTCGAAGTTGGCCAACACATCGTAGTTTTCCAGCACTGGCAAATCCTGATCCTGCATAATCTGGCTTTCATCGCCATCGGAACTTGCCACCCTCGTGCTATCCGCCGGACGGTGGCCTACCCACACAGTGGCCAGCAGCAACATCGAAGCGGCCACCAAGACGCGCGGCGCCGCGCCCAGCCAGGACCACCACTCTTGCTTCACCGGCTCAGCGGCAATGCGTGCACGCACGCGAACATCGAATGCCGCGGACGGCTCGATCTGCGGCAGTTCATCCAACAAACTGCCAACGGAGCGAAATTCGTTCACGCGCACGGTGCACGCCGGGCACGCAGCAAGATGCTTCTCCATCTCGCGCTGTTCTTTTTCTTTCAAGCGGCCGTCGATATATCCGAGGAGCCGGCTTTCCATTCGAGTGCAACTCATGACTGCCTTCCTTCCATGGCCCTTAACTTTTTGCTCGCAACGCCACGAGTGGGGCTAGTTCAACTCGCAACGTTTCATACGCCCGAAACAGCAGCGATTTAAGTGCGCTTTCCGAGCAAGACAAAATCTTCGAAATCTCGCCGTAATCCAGATCCTGATACTTGTGCAGCAACACCGCGGCGCGCTGCTTTTCAGGAAGCTTGTCTATGGCGTGCCGGATCATGTCCCGCTCCGCCTCCTGTACCAGGTGTTCTTCGATGTTGGGATTTTTCTCCGCAACATCGAGCGGACGCTCATCGCCCTCTTCCGAATCCACTGTCACCGGAGCGTCCAGAGAGACTTCCATGCGCTGATGACGCGTGTCCCGAACCGAATTCAGCGCCAGATTCGTGGCGATCCGGAACAACCAAGTGGTGAATTTCGCGCTGGGCACGTAATCCGCCCGCGCCCGATACACCCGGATGAAAACCTCTTGTGCCAGGTCCTCGGCCTGCTCCCGGTTCCGAACCATGCGGTAGAGGAAGTTAACCAGCGGCGTCCTATAGCGATGCAAGAGAAGCGCGAACGACTGCTCGTCGCCCGCCTTCACGTCCAGCATCAGTTGGACGTCGGTCCTGGCCATTGCCGACACACTGTATCAAACCCGTGTATTGTCAGAAAGTTGCAAATCGGAATGTAAAGTTGGCATGTAGCTAGGGACTTTATACATGGAACAAACGCTGCATTATCAGCAAGCTAGCTACGCCCACGAATACCAGTACAGCCATGCGCCAGTTAGGCTCGCGATTCACTTCCGGGAGCAGGTCTGTCGCGGCGACATATAGCGTTACCCCGCCGGAAAGCGGCAAAGCGAATTTCAGTTGGCTTTCCAGGAGCGTCGTAAGCAGCACTCCCAACAACGTAGCTACCCCTAGTAACCCGGAAGCCAGGATAGCGTTGCGCCGCCCCTGCCCGCTGGCGAGAACCACCGACGCAACCGTGAAGCCTTCGGGAAGCTTATGCAGAAAAATGGCCACGAAAATCACCAGGCCCAGCCAGTTCGATACCAGGAAGCCGGAGGCTATCGCCACTCCATCAAAAAAAGTATGGATGACCAGCCCCAGCAGCATGGTGGCGCCCACGTGGTGATGGCTGACTATTTCGTGATGCGTCTCTTCCCCGAAATGGAGGTGCGGCGCGATGGTGTGTTCGAACAGATGGATCAGGAAATAGCCGATCAGGATCACCAAGAAGGCGCTGTCGCCCGCTAGCCGCACGGATTCGGGGATCACATCCAGGAACGCCACAGCCAGCATGTATCCCGCGCCCAACGCCACAAAATATTGCAGGTTTCGCCGTTGCCACTTGCGATAAACCACGAAGTAGCCGCCCAGCAGGTTACCACCGGCGGCCACGAGGCCCAGAACAGCTGCTAATGCGATGCGAGTTGAGTCAGGATGCGGCATTTGCTTTCTTCGAAGAAGCCGCGTTAACCGCTGTGCCGGAAGAGAATCACATCGCCTTCCTGCACAATGTAATCGCGCCCTTCGAGGCGCACCTGGGCTTTTTCGCGGGCGGCGGCGATACTGCCCGCCGCGAGCAGATCGTTCCAGCGCACCACTTCCGCGCGAATGAAACCTTTTTCAATGTCGCTATGAATTTCGCCCGCGGCTTTCACTGCCGTCGCGCCCTTTCGAATCGTCCACGCACGGACTTCCGGTTCCCCGGCGGTGAAATAAGGAATTAAGCCCATCAGCTCGTACGTGGCATGAATCAAGCGATTCAAGCCCGGCTCTTTCAGCCCGTACGATTCCAGCAGTTCGGCGGCTTCTTTCTCTTCCATCTGCGCAAGCTCCGCTTCGAGCCGCCCACAGATGGCGATCACCGCGGTATTGGGACGCCCTTGCAGCGCGCTCAGTTTATGACGCTCCACCGCGCTCGAAAGCTCAGCGGCTTCATCGTCCCCGAGATTCAAAACATAAAGCATGGGGCGCTGCGACAAAAATAAAAATCCCCCGATGGGCTTGCGTTCTTCAGCCGTCAATTCCAGTTCGCGCAAGGGCTTTTCGGATTCAAGATGCGCTTTGCACTTATCGAGGACCGCTTTCTCCGCCTCCAGAACGGGATCTTTCTTTTTCTTTAAATCTTTCTCGAGCCGCTCAAGCCGGCGAGTGATCTGATCGTGATCGGCCAGGATCAGTTCCAACTCCAGATTGGTAGCGTCGCGCAACGGATCAATGCTTCCCGCCGCGTGTGGCACCGACGGGTCGTCAAACACTCGAATGACATGTGCAATGGTGTCCACTTCGCGCAACGGCGCGAGCGCATCGCGGTTACGGTCTTTCTGCATGCCGCCAACGTCCACGTATTGCACCGTGGCATAGGTTATTTTTTTCGGATTATAAAGCTTGGCTAGCTCCACGAGCCGCGGCTCGGGAACCTTGGCGACGCCCACATGCGTCCCTTGTGCGCCAGGCTTGCCTTCGACACTAGTTTTGGTAAGGATCCGGAACAGCGTGGTTTTTCCGACCTGCGGCAGACCGATAATTCCTGTTTGCATAAACGCGATATGTTAGCACAGCGACGACGCGGCTCTTTGTGTCGCGGCCCGGGAACGCGAAACGTCCGATGGGATTTGTGACATAAGGGGATAGACGGGAAGCCCTTTGCGTGCTAAGTAATTCAACACCATTTTTTCCATCAAAATTTTCCACCAGAGTGAAAAAAGTTTTATGGCCACGACAACTGCTATGCTCCCCTTCGATTTGCGCGTCGCAAAAGCCGCGCTAGCCGCCAAAGACGAGCGCCTCGCCCGCCTCATCGAAGAAACCGTCGAATTCCAGATCGAAATGGAATCGATGGACAGCCCTTACGAAGCGTTGATGGAATCCATCACCTACCAATCCATCTCCGGCAAAGCCGCCGCCACAATTTTTGCTCGCATCAAAGCCCTCGGCAGCAACGGTCGCGCCCCTACCCCGCAAGAAATGCTAAAACTCCGCCCACAAAAATTGCGCAAAGCCGGCCTCTCCGGCGCAAAAGTTCGAGCCATGAAAGACCTCGCGCAGAAAACCATCGACGGCGTCGTCCCCACCATGGAAGAAGCCCAAAAAATGTCCGACGAAGAACTCGTCGAACGCCTCGTCTCCGTGCGCGGCATCGGCGCCTGGACGGTAGAAATGTTTCTAATCTTTCGCTTGGGTCGCCCGGACGTTTTGCCCATCCACGACCTCGGAGTAAAAAAAGGCTGGTCCGTCACCTATGGCAAAAAACGCATGCCCAAGCCGAAGGAGTTGCTTACCTTCGGTGAACGCTGGCGCCCCTACCGCACCCTCGCCAGTTGGTATATGTGGCGCGCCTTCGAACGCGCCGGCTACAAAGCCACCAACAAAATCAGCAAATCCCTGGCGCGAAAGAAAAAAGCCAAGTTGCAGACTGCGGCAGTGCTTCGGTCAAAGAAAGAACGGGCCAGACGCCCGGCGAAGTCCCTAAAAAAAGTTCGAAACGTTTAGCTCGCTGAAACATCTCTTCTGAAGCAGATATGAATCGACGAAGCTTTCTCACCCGAAGCGCCGGTATTCTTGCGTTGGGTGGTACCCCGCGGCCTACGCAACAACCGAACCAGGCAGACAAAGAGAGCCAAAGAAGGAAGGAATTTCCGTGATCCAACCCACAAACGTCCCGCTCACCACCATTCATCGCATCCAGGCAGACGGCATAACTGTCTTCTACCGCGAAGCAGGGCCCGCGGATGCGCCCCTGGTGCTCCTGCTACACGGCTTCCCGACGTCCTCATTTCAATACCGCGAATTAATCCCTCGCCTCGCTGACCACTACCGAGTGATCGCGCCTGATCTACCCGGCTTCGGTTTCACCGAAGTTCCCCCAGCGCGCAATTACAAATACACCTTTGACGCGCTGGCGAACACCATTCTGGCCTTCACCGACGCACTGCGCCTTACGCGCTACGCACTTTATATCTTCGACTATGGCGCGCCCACCGGCCTGCGTTTAGCGATGGCCCGCCCTGAGCGCATCACCGCGATCGTTTCGCAAAATGGAAACGCCTATGAAGAAGGGCTGGGCGACGCATGGGCGCCGATCCAGCGCTATTGGCGAGAGCCATCTTTGGAGAATCGCGAAATTCTCCGCAACGCTTTGGGCCCCAAGGGCCTTCGCTCCCAATATACAGACGGTGTCCCGAATCCGGACAGAATCGCGCCTGAGGGTTACACACTCGATGCCGCAATGATTCAGCGGCCTGGCAACATGGACATTCAATTGGATCTGTTTCTCGACTACGCCAACAACGTGAAGCTGTACCCCACCTTCCAGGAATATTTTCGCAAGTCCAAGCCGCCGCTGCTGGCCATCTGGGGTAAGAATGATCCGTTCTTCATCCCGCCAGGCGCGCAAGCCTTCTTGCGTGACAACCCCAACGCCACCGTCCAACTCCTGGACACCGGCCACTTCGCGTTGGAGACCCATGTGGAAGAAATCGCGCACGCCATGAGGGAATTTCTTTCGCGCAACGCCGGGGCGTCATCGAAGGCCCACGCCTCGTGACAAACCAGGTTTAAGCGGCTTCGCGCACCAACAAAAACATCGCCGCAATACCCGCTAACAACACCACGCTCTCAAGCGAAACAGAAATACTATGCAAACGCGTAAATTCCGCCAGCAGCGGACTATCCGCCGCAGTAGCCTGAATCGACCCCATCTGCCCCCGCAACGCCACCATCTTCGCGCTCACCGTGAACTGCGAAATCAGCGTCGCCGCGATCATCACCAGCACGCATAAAGCCGCCGGGGCTACGATATTTGAAAGTGCGCGAGTGCGCGCGAGCCGCACTAGCAGGAAAATCACACCACAAATAATCCCACCAATATGCATGCGCGTAAGCGCGAATCCCACCATCATCCCGGCCTGATCACGCGTTGCGAGCACGTGGAAGGCCCCCGGCGCAACCACAAAACTCAAAAACACGTCGCTACCGAGCCACAACCCCAAACTCAGAAACTCTAGCGTCCGCAGAAAAATTGTCATGAACTAGTTATACGACAGTCCGTTGTCGGAATGTCCGCAAACGAGCGAGCGATGGACTTACAGGTCTTGCCGCCTCAAACGGGGCGTATCTTGACCGAGGCGGTCTGCTAGCATATGCGAGGCTAAGGCTTCTACGGACCGGACGGCCTCGACCCTCCACTTACCATAGACCATGACCCCCGGAAGAGACGGGATCTCTGCAATCCAGCGGCGGTCATTCTCTTGTTCAATTTGAATGTCAAAGTTTAGCGGCATGTTGGCCTCAGGGTTAAATGCATCGTGGAGCCGCTAGTGTGCGGTCAAGAGCCAGACCTCCCGCTGTACATCCGTACATCCCACCAAAATTTCTTTTTAAACACACCTGTACTCTTCACTTCACCAACTCTTCGCCACAATAATGAGACACTTAGCAGGTAAGTATGGTGGGCGATAAAGGACTCGAACCTTTGACCTCTCCCGTGTGAGGGGAGCGCTCTAACCAACTGAGCTAATCGCCCGTTCGTGGTCTAGTTGTAACAGGAAGGGCCCGGGTTTTCAACCAATGCCGACCACCACCTCTCAAGTCGTCGCGCAACTGCAGCGCAGCATCGCGCGCGCGATCTATGGCAAAGAAGAAGCCATCCAACTTTCCTTGATTACCTTGCTGGCTCGCGGCCACTTGTTGATCGAAGACGTGCCTGGAGTGGGCAAGACCACCCTGGCGCAAGCGCTGGCCAAATCCTTTCATTGCACCTTTCAGCGCATTCAATTTACTTCCGATTTGCTGCCCAGCGATGTGCTGGGCGTCAGCGTTTACAACCCCGAGACTCGCGAATTCGAATTTCGCTCCGGACCGATTTTCGCCAACGTGGTCCTGGCCGACGAAATCAATCGCACCACGCCACGCACGCAATCAGCGCTGCTGGAAGCCATGAACGAAGCACAGGTAAGCATCGACGGAAAAACCATGGCGCTGCCGCAGCCGTTCCTGGTGATTGCCACGCAGAACCCCGTCGAACATCACGGCACCTATCCGCTGCCGGAATCGCAGCTCGACCGATTTTTGATGCGCATCAAAATGGGTTACCCCTCGCCCGAAACGGAAAGAGAAATTCTGCGCAAACGAGTGGGCGTGCGTGGCGAAAATCCCCTGGATGCCCTGGAACCGGTCGCGGACGTCAGCGAAGTGCTGGCCATGCAGGATGAAGTAGCGCACATAAAAGTGGATTCCAGTCTGCACGACTACGCGTTGGAGATCGTGAACCGCACTAGAAGTTCCGATCTGTTGGCCCTGGGCGTCAGTCCGCGCGGAACGCTGATGCTGCAACGCGCCGCGCAAGCGCGTGCTTTTCTCGATGGCCGCGATTTTTGTTTGCCGGATGACTTCAAAAAACTCGCCGTGCCGGTATTTTCGCACCGCGTAGTGGCCAGTTCGCGCCACGCTTCGCTGCAGAAAAAATCGGAGACCACGGAATCGGTCCTGCGCGACATCGTGGAGTCCGTTCCTGTACCGCTGTGAACCTTTTAATCCTTGCCGGATTTTCTAACGCCAACACGGCGCATTTGTTTTTAGCCTCTTCGTCTTCACTCTTTTCCAATCTTAATTATTTTGCGGAAAAATTCCTCCTATGAGCTTTAGCCGCTCATTCGTCGCGCACCTCCGGGCCCGCTCCGACCGTTCGCCGGTGCGCACTTTTCTTTTGGCGCTCGCGGCTTTGGCGGTGGCCCTCCTGCTGGCGCTGTATTCCGGCGCGGCCGCGGAGCTGGGCCAGTGGCTGTTGGCCAGCACCTCGGCAGTCGCGGCGCTCGCCGTCGCTACTTGGGTGGCCGTGACCTTGGTGCCCGCCATGGCACAACGCACCCCGCTGCGCTGGATCGGCTACAAAATGGAATACCGCGTTTCGCGCGCGGGCTGGATTTATTTTGGCGGAATTATTCTTGTGGCCCTGGCGGCGCTGAACACCGGCAACAATTTGTTATTTCTCGTGCTGGCCTGCCTCATCGCCATCATCTTGATGTCCGGGATTCTTTCGTCGATAACCTTGTCCGGCGTGGAGATGCGTCTGGAGTTGCCGGAACACATTTTTGCCGGCCAGCCGGTACGCGCCAATATTCAATTGCAAAACGACAAGCACACCCTGCCGAGTTTTTCTTTGCGCGTGGAAGCCGTCAAACCAAAAAACGCTCCGGCAGCCGCCATGCTGGAAACACCGGTGTACTTTCCCTATTTGCCGAAACGCGATCGCGTACAGCAAACCGTCCCGATGACATTTATGCGGCGCGGAGTGCATCGGCAGGACGCTTTTCGCATTGTTACGCGCTTCCCTTTTGGCTTCTTGCAGAAATCGCGGCGGCTGGATTTGAGAACCGAGGCAGTGGTCTATCCCTCGGTTGCCCCGACGGACGAGCTAGTCGAGATTCTGCCTGGATTACACGGCGCACTGGAAAGTTTGTCGAAGGGGCGCGGGCAGGATTTGTACGCGCTGCGCGGCTACGTGGCCAACGACAGCGTGCGCCATGTGCACTGGAAAGCGTCTGCGCGCTCGGGTTCTCTCATGGTGCGCGAGTTTACACGCGAAGACGACTGCCGGGTGCTGTTGGTTCTCGATCCGCACATCAGTGCAGGACTTAAACCAGGAAGCGATCCCAAGGAGCAGACCGCGAGAGAGCGATTTGAGCGGGCCATCACGCTGTGCGCCGCACTCAGCTGGCATTTTTACGAGCGCAACGCGCAACTCCAATTTCGTAGCGCCGGAGTGGAAACGCGTCTCGCTCCCGCGGAAGAGATTGTGTTTTTGATCTTGCGATATTTGGCGCTCGCGAGTCCGCTGCCGCCCGATCCCAAACACACGCTCATCACCGATCTGGCATCATCGCCGGAATTGTTCAAAGTGATCGTTACCAGCCAGCCGCGTGGGTCGATTCCCGCCAACGTGTGGTACTCCTCTTACGTAATTTTCCTCGATGATGTGTGTTGAAGTAGATTTGTTTCGCCCGCGGTCTCATTGAGTGTGCGAAAATGGCGCGCTGATGAACGCGTCTTCCTTTCTGACAGCTCCTGAACTCAAGAAATTCCGAGCAGAGTTGCTTAACTGGTTTGCGACGTACCAGCGAAACCTGCCTTGGCGTCGCGACTCCGATCCTTACCGCATCTGGATTTCGGAGATTATGCTGCAGCAGACCCGCGTCGCTGCCGTAATTCCTTATTTTGAAAAATTCTGCGCTCGTTTCCCCGATGTGCGCGCGCTGGCAGAAGCAGAAGAGGCCGAAGTGCTTCGTATGTGGTCGGGCCTGGGCTACTACAGCCGCGCTCGAAATTTGCAGGTCGCTGCACAGCAGATTGTCCGTGAGCATGGCGGCACATTTCCCATCACGCAATCCGATATCCGAGCGCTGCGCGGGATTGGTAAGTACACCACGAACGCCATTCTGAGCATCGCCTTTGGAAAAAAACATGCCGTGGTGGAAGGCAACGTTGCGCGCGTGGTGGCGCGACTGGAAGCCATTCGCGGTGACTTGCGCGAGGGCGGAAGATGGGAATCGCTGCAAGGCACGGCAGACCGCCTGCTAGCGCCCGAATCCCCGGGAAATTGGAATCAGGCCATGATGGAGCTTGGCGCCACCATCTGCACGCCACGCTCACCGCAATGCTTGTTATGCCCGGTTGCGAAGTTCTGTCGCGCGCGCAAATTGGGAATCCAGGAATTAATTCCCGAGAAGCGCAAGAAGCGCGCCACCGTGGGCGTGATGCTTGCGGCGGCGGTGTTAGTCGATGACCGAAGCAGATGCATTTTGCTGCCTCCGCCCAAAAAAGGCTCGGAAAAAGCGCTGGCGGACGATATTCCCACGCTAGTCTCGAAGATGTGGCACTTCCCAACCATAGTCGTTAGCGAAGACCCAGAGAGCGACTTGCGGCGATATTTGAAAAATGTAGTCGGCGCTAAACGACTACCGCCGCGATTCGTCGCGCTTCGCAAGATTCGCCACGCGGTGACCTACCGGGCCATCAGCTTGCTTCCCTTCCGCGTGAAATTCAAAAAATTACCTCGCGTCGGTGCTGCAAAAATAATCTTATTGAAGGATTTTTCCTCTGTGCCGGTTTCCAATTTAACGCGCAAGGTAGCACGGGCAGCGCTTGACGCTGCCGAATACTCATGACCGATTCCATCACTGGGTCCACAGAAGAAACAAACCGGTTATGCAAACCGAGCTTCGCTCTTATCCAATCTAGCCTTCTAACTTAAAGTGATAGGTTATCGCCAAAATTCTTCTCTCGTGCTTCCAGATATCGCTCGATATATTTTCCCAGCACATCGGCTTCTAGATTCACTGCATCGCCGACAACTCGATCTCGCAAATTGGTGTGCTGATACGTAAAGGGGATCACCGCAATCTCCACAACTCGCCCGTCCCAACTAGCCACTGTCAGGCTTATACCATCCACGGTGATCGAGCCTTTTGGCACGATGTACCTTGCGAAGTCCGAAGGCACTTCAACTCCGAATCTCCAGCTCTCGCCGCCAATTCCCTCGGGACGTAATTCCCTAACTCGTCCAATGCCGTCAACATGCCCCAGCACAAAATGACCGCCAAATTCTTGCCCGACCGTCAGCGGCTGCTCCAAATTTACGTGCATTCCTCTTTTCCATGCGGGAGCAGTAGCGCCAAAAGAAGTTTTACTCACTGTCTCGGCAGAGAGGTCGGCAGAAAATCGTTCCCCATGCAGCTCCGTGATCGTAAGGCAACAGCCGTTTACCGCGATACTTTTCGAGACGGCCAGCGAGCCCGTCAACGTGGGAGCATGAATCGCCACGCGCCCGCCCAAGTCAGTCAGCTCGAGCGAGTGCAGCAGCCCGACATGTTCAATGATTCCCGTAAACATCGTGCAACATTCCTTCCAGCGCAAAGTCCGGCCCGAACTGATGAATATTCACAGAACGCAGCGGAGCACGTTTCACATTTTTTGCGGTAGCGAACGGCATACGCGTTTCGCACGCGAATTTCGGCGCGTAAAACAAAAACACTTTGTCCACGATATCCGAAGCGAGTGCGGCGCCATTTAAAGCGCTACCCGCTTCCAGCAGCACGCTCAAGATGTCACGCTTGCCCAATTCTTTCATGACCGCGTTCAAATCTATGTGTCCTGCGCGCTTTTTCGTGCTTACAACTTCAACGCCGGCCTTCTGCAAACTTCGCGCCTTTGCAGATCGCAATGTTTCACTCGTAAACACCAGCAGATCATCATCGACAGTCTTGACGATGCGCGATCGCGGCGGCAATCGCAACTTGGAATCTAGAATTACGCGTAACAATTTGCAGCGCCGCGGCAGCCCGCTGCGGTCCGTCAGCAGCGGATCATCCGCCAATATTGTGCCGATGCCGGTAAGCAGCGCGTCCGAAGCATGCCGCATGCGATGCACTTCCGCGCGAGATTCCTGCGAAGTTATCCACGTGCTGCTTTTTCTTTTGCCCGCTTGGGGCAGCGCCAGTTGCCCGTCGAGCGTCATCGCCGATTTCAGCGTGACCAGGGGCCGCTTCTTGCGAATCCATTTTGCAAACGCTTCATTCAGCCGTCGCGCTTCCTCTTCCAGCACTCCGGTAAATACTTCCATGCCCGCCGCTCGCAATCGATCGAAGCCGCCGCCGGCGACAACTGGATTCGGATCGTCGATCGAAGCCACCACTCGTTGAACTCCTGCCTTGATGATTGCTTCGGTGCAAGGCCCGGTACGCCCGGTGTGATTGCACGGTTCAAGATTTATATACAGCGTCGCGCCACGTGCTTTTTCTCCTGCGGATTTGATGGCCACAACTTCCGCGTGATCACGCAAATCGTACTGATGAAAGCCTTCGCCAACAATTTGGCCTTCGCGCACCAGCACACATCCGACCAACGGATTGGGACTTGCCAGCCCAGTTGCTTTGCGCGCCAAGTTCATGGCGCGCTGCATGTAGCCGATAGCGTTGGCGTCCACAGTTAATTGAAGAGAGAATCTGCGTAGGTCTGCGCGTCGAACGGCACCATATCGTTAATTTGTTCTCCGGTGCCTATGAAGCGAATCGGCAAGCGCAGTTCTCGCGCGATGGCTACCACGATTCCGCCCTTGGCGGTTCCATCCAGCTTGGTCAAAATAATTCCCGTCACGCCCACGCTGGCGGTGAACTGGCGTGCCTGCGCCAAACCGTTCTGCCCGGTAGTAGCATCCATCACCAGCAGCACATCGTGAGGCGCGCCGGGAATTACTTTCGCGGCAGTGCGTTTCATTTTTTCAAGTTCAATCATGAGGTTCGATTTGGTATGTAGGCGTCCCGCGGTATCTACGATGACCGCATCAGCACCGCGTGCCTTCGCCGCGGCCATCGCGTCGTATACCACCGCAGCGGGGTCGGAGCCAAACTTTTGCTTGATGACTTCAACGCCATTGCGCTGCGCCCAAATCTCCAGTTGTTCAATGGCCGCGGCGCGAAAGGTGTCCGCGGCGCACAACACCACGCTCAACCCTTCCTGCTTAAGACGATTCGCCAACTTGCCGATGCTGGTAGTCTTGCCTGCGCCGTTTACGCCCACCACAAAAATCACTCGCGGTCCGTGGCCATTCAAGGAAGCGCGTTCTTGAAATACATTTACGCTTCGCGATTCCGTCAAGATGCGCACAATATGGGATTTGATTTCGCGCTTCAACTCTTCTGCGTTGGACAGCGCGTTGCGGTCCATTTTTTCGCGTAGCGCTTCCAGAATTTCTCGCGTGGGAGTTACGCCCAGATCCGCGGACAGTAAAGCGGTCTCCAGTTCCTTCAGCAGCGCAGGGCTGATTCTGCGCTCGCCCTGAAAAATGGTGTCGACGGTCTCCGACAGCACGCTCTTGGTCTTACTGACCGAAGTTTTGAGCTTATCGAGAAGTGTTGGCTCTGGTGGCCCGAAGAGTGAAATCATACGGTTGAGCGCCACATTTGTGGCACGTGAAGAAATTGTAGCAGAAGCGCGCGCCCGCTGAATCAGCGCGCTGCTCGGCGTGGCGGCCAGCGACCACATTCGTTAGTGCGAAGCCGTTAGCGCAATTGCGACTAGCGGTCGCACTTTTAAGCGGGAAGCCGCGGCCGAGGAAGTAATTTGTTGGTGGAAAATTATGACGCCCAAGTAAAATAATAAGAGTGAAATAAAACAGAAACAGAAACAGAAACAGAAAAAAACAAAAAAATTGAACAAAAGTTAGGCCAAACTGAAAGAAAAAATCAGACTTGCACTTCCACGGCGCTTAATCTTAATTTTCCTGAACCGATCGTTGATTCCAGCGCGTTCACAACTTCCAGGTCAAATTTCGTGCCTTTCAAAGCCTTAATGCGCTCCAATGCATAATCGATATCCATGGCTGACTGGTAGGGCCGGTTGGTGGTCATGGCGTCCAGCGTATCGGCGACGCCGATAATTCGCGCCATCATTGGAATTTGCGGGCCTTGTAATCCGTACGGATAGCCGCGCCCGTCCATGTGTTCATGATGCAGCTCGATGCCCGGCAGCATGTCTTTCAGTTGCGAAACTGGGCGCATGATGTTGGCGCCCTTGATGGTGTGCTGCTTCATCAACTCGAATTCTTCCGCGGTCAGCGCGCCGGGCTTCTTGAGCACGCGATCTTCCACGCCAATCTTGCCCACGTCGTGCAGCAGCGCGGAAATTCGCAGGGTGTCCAGAGCTTCCGGAGACAGGCCCAGCTCCTGGCCGACCAGCGTCGAATATTTTGCCACGCGGCCGGAGTGACCGCGGGTGTAAGGATCCTTTTCGTCGATGGCCGCGGCGAGCATGCGGATGGAGCCGATAAACAGTTCGCGATTTTCTTCCGCGGCTTCCTTGAGGCGCTCGATGTACTCCTCGATGTCGCCTGCCATCTTGTTGAAATTTTCGGCCAGCTCGCTGATTTCCGTGGCGCCGCGCACCGGCGATCGCTGGTGAAATTCACCACGGCTGATAGCGCGAGTGGAATCGGCCAGGCCGCGGATTGGCCCGCTGATTCCCACGGCGAAGAAATAACCCAGACCGATGGCCGCCAACACCACAAAACTTACGAATGCCAGTGCCTGACGATTTAAGTCGTCCATGCCGGCATCGGAGCGTGCCTCGTTCAAGCTGCGCTCGGCAATTACGGCCCAGTTGACTTCCGGAAATGTGCTGTAGGTGCCAATCATTTCCACGCTGTGATTTTTTTCTTTCTCGGCGAAGCGCACCGTTTCCGTGTTGCGCAGCTCCTGCGGCAGCGCGGTCACCTGGTTAACCAGCGAGTTGCCACTGGCATCCGCGCCGGGCACGAAGTTCTTGGTATCCGGATGCGCAACGATGTGTCCGTAGTGATCCACCACGAACACAGTGCGGCCGCGAACACTCGCTTCCTGCAAGCGGTGCAGAATGGTGTCGAGCGAAACTACCGCGGCAAGCATGCCGGTAAACTGATCGCCCGAATCGCGCAGTGGCACGGCAATCACAAACGCCGGCCGGTTATTGGGAGCCAGCGCCAGCGGATCGCTGCGAAACTTCACAACGTTCAACTGCTGCGACTGCATGCAAGTTACAAACGCGCGCTGCAGCGCTTTGGCGACAAAGGGATCCTGCTCGGCGCGAAAATTTCCTTGTGATGCGCTGGTCCCTTTCCCCGAGCGGCCCACGGCGGTCAGGTAAATAAAAGTAGTGCGATTGCTGTCGACGAAATTCTCGAGAAGGCGGGTAACTTTTGGTTCCGAGACGGGATCTTCGACATTGTCGATCAGCCCAGTCAGCGTAAGAATTTGCCGCTCGCTCATCAACTGCTGGGTGAGATTGGATTCGAAGAATTGAATTTCCTGGGAGAGCGAGCGTGTCAGATCGGCCTGGTCCACTCTTTCGTTGTCCGTCAATTTTCCCTGACTGAGGTGCAGTACTTGGCGGTGATACAAACCAAGGGGGACAACGCTGACCAACAGCATCGCGCCCAGCACCAGCCATAGAATACGGATGCGCCCAACGCGCACACGATTCCAGACGGTTTGCAGGTTGATGCTCATAACCAGACTCTATTTTAGGTGAACTGTGCGGCTGGAAGTGACTGACAAGACCGGAGCGTAGCGCATCTGCAACTGGAACGGAGGTACTACTCGCCGACGGAGGTCGAAGGCACTCGCTGTTGAGTTGCCGTAGCGTCATCTGCTTACCACCCGACCGATAGGTGCAACGTCACAGCCATGAACGAAAGCTGGAAGATCATCGCGCCACCGGAATCGCTGCACTGCCGGCGTCCTAGTTGGGTGTACCCCTCCCCCCGTGTTTTTGCCAAAAGAGTCCACAAATCGTTGAAAACAAAGAGAGAGTGTTGCAAAAATGTGCAAAGAGTTCACAAGTCGCTGAATATACGGAAAATATCTTCGGCAGGAGTGAAACTCGCGGGGAAACAGTCGGGGGAAGCCATGAAGCCGACCAGACAAGCAACGACCGAGGGTCTGTGCCGCGCAGTTCATGGGGAATATTACTACATTGATACGACAATAGATACTAATAAATGTAGGGACGCCGAGTCAGACCGGTGCGGGCGACGGAGAACGTTTGGCTCCTATTCCCGTTTCTGTGGGCGACCCATGATGTGTTCCATGGCTTCTCGCGGCGATTTGCCATGGTGCAAAATGGCATTTACCTGAGCGGTGATGGGCAGCTCAATCTGGTGTTCACTCGCGAGTGCTAGCAGGGCGCCCGCAGTGCCTACGCCTTCGGCAACCATGCGTGTACTCGCGACGATCTCGGGAAGAGCGCGTCCTTTGCCCAATTCAATTCCCAGTTGGCGATTGCGGCTCAAAGAGCCGGTACACGTGAGCACCAGATCGCCCAGCCCTGCGAGCCCGCTCAGGGTTTCAGGGCGCGCGCCAAGCGCCAAGGCGAGACGCGCCATTTCCGCCAGTCCACGGGTGATCAGCGCCGCGATGGCATTGGTACCCAGTCCCAAACCCTGGCAAGCTCCTGCGGCGATGGCCATGACGTTTTTCATTGCGCCTGCCAACTCGACGCCGACCACATCGTCGTTGGTGTATAGGCGGAATGATGGGCCTGCGAACTCGGCCTGAATATAATCCGCGACGTGTTCGACTCCGGAAGCGCTTTGGGGCGACAGTCGGCTTTGCGAGGCCACGACCACAGCAGTAGGGTCTCCGCAAGCGGCTTCGAGGGCGAACGATGGGCCGGAGAGCACGGCGACACCCGGAGCCGGCGAGATTTTGTCCGCCAACACCTGTGACAGTACTTCAGTGATGCGCAAGTGCGTGGAGGGCTCAAGGCCCTTGGTGGCGCTCACGAACACGCGCGTAGTTTTCTCGATAAGCGGCAAGGCTCGGGAGTACACAGCCCGCGCAAAGGCGGAGGGCATAGCTCCCACAATGATGTTGGCATTGGATAGTGCATTAGCGAGGTCGCCGGTGACGGTGACGGCGGCGGGAACCGGGCATCCCGGAAGGTAGAGGTCGTTCACACGACTCTGACTGACTGCGTAGGCTAGTGCCGGGTCGCGCATCCACAAGGAAATGTCGTGGGGCTTGTGGCTGCGGGACAACACGATGGATAACGCCGTGCCCCAACTTCCACCACCAAGGATGGCGATTTTGGTCATTTCTTTTTGTCGTTCTTGCCGGCAGAAAATTTCGCCTCGACGCCTTCGCCGAGGCGCTGAATGTTGGCGTCGTGCTTATAAATAATCAGGAGCGTCGCGGCCATGGTTCCAAAAATAATAACTGTGGGCGGAGCATGATGCGGCGCCCAGAGAAAATAAATGAGGAGTGGCATTGCGGCAGCGGCGGCTATCGAACCTAGCGACACATATTTCCACCAGGCGGTCACCAGCGCAAAAAGGGCCAGTGCCGCCAATGCTGCGGGGGCACAAAGCGCCAGAAAAACGCCTAACGCGGTGGCCACGCCTTTGCCGCCTTTGAAGTTGAGCCAGATGGGAAAGCAGTGCCCGAGCAATACCGCGAGGCCGGCAATCATCATCCAGGTCGCGTTGTCATGGGAATATCGCGCAGCCAGCCAGACCGCCGCATAACCTTTCGCGGTATCCAGTACCAAAGTCAAAATACCCGCGGCCGGACCCGCGACACGCGTTACGTTGGCCGCGCCGATATTTCCGCTGCCAGAGGTGCGAATATCTTTGCTGCCAAAAATCCTGGTGATCAGAATTCCAAATGGGATGGATCCGAACAGATAAGCGGTGACCACGATCCCGAGAAGTGTGATGGATATTCCAAACATAATTTTAATTTCCCGCAGCCACCAGCGGGAACGAATGAACTTTGGAGTATATCGGGCCGGTGGGCAATGTGTTGCTTTCCATAAGATGAAATTTCTCGGGAGTCACGCAACCAAAGTCATGTTTTTTGTATTTATCCGCTAGCTGGCGAAGAGCAATTTTAGAACTGTCCGGGACGTACCTGTTGCCACGCGCCAGCGTGAGATGAGGCATGAAGGAGCGGTTTTCAGGAGCGATACCCAGGGCTAACAGCCGGTGGTCGATACTAGCAGCGAGCGCGGCCAGGGGCTTCGAATCTTCGATAATGGCAAACAGTATTACCCCCGTCTTCGCATCGAGAAACCAACCCAGCCCACGAAAGCAGACGTTTAACCGGCCGTGGAGGGAAACGCCACGGAGCGCCTCGATTATGGCCTGAACTTTTTCTGTGGGCACACTTCCGATAAATTTCAGTGTCACGTGGAAATTCTCTAGGCGTACCCAGCGGAGGGTTGAGGGAGATTCGGGAAAGTTTTGCCGGAGAGATGCGAGATTGTCGCGCACCGCTTCCGGAATCTCTAGCGCCACAAACAAGCGCATCGCTTACGCCTCTTTAGAAGCTCGTTTTCTTGGAAATACGGCTTTGCGCTTTCGAAGATAACTTGGATTCTCCAGCGCCATATAAGAGATACCTGCGCACCATGTCCAGCGCGACTTGCGAAGCTTGCCAGCGAATGGCATCGCGGTCTCCGGGAAGGGTCAGGGCGCGCTCGACAACTCCCGCCGTGTGCGCCAGCGCGATGTGCACCGTCCCTACCGGTTTCTCTTCGCTGCCGCCGCCCGGTCCGGCGATACCAGTGACGCCCACGCCAAGCGCGCTACCCACCTGCCGGCGAATGCCATCCGCCAGCGCTACGGCCACTTCAGGACTCACCGCACCCTTGGTGGCAATCAATTCCGGAGGCACATCGGCCCAAGCGGTTTTGCGTTCATTGCTGTAGCACACTACACCGCCGAGGAAAAAACTGGAGCTGCCGGCAATGCTGGTGAGCCGTTGCGCCAGCAAGCCTCCGGTGCAGCTTTCCGCTACGGCGATGGTCGTATTATTCAGCGTCAATTCGCGAGCCACCACTTCGTGCAAGGCCTGGCCATCGCGGGAAAAAATGCGGTCGGTGAGCGCAATATCGAATCCGCGCTCAATTTCGTCGAGTGTTTTGTTGGCCTGCTGCGGGTCATCGCTCCACAAGCGCAAATGAACCTGAACCTCGCCAGGGGCGCTCAGCACGGTGGTCTGCACGTCCTCGTAGCGTTTATAAATTGGAGCGATGCGCTGTTCAACGTGCGATTCGCCCAACCCGGTTACGCGCAGTTCGCGATGAAAAAGGCGAAGTCCGGTAGAGCGTCGCGCCAGTCGCGGCGCCACGGCCTCTTCAAACAGCGCACGCATCTCTTTTGGCGGACCGGGGAGCAGCACAATCACGCGGTCGCCCTGTTCGATCCACAGCCCTGGCGCCGTGCCTCGCGGATTATCCAACGCTTCCGCTCCTTCCGGCACCATAGCCTGGCGAACGTTTATTTCAGGCATTTCGCGGCGGAAGCTGCGAAAGCGGGTTTCGATGGCGTGTAGGATGCGATCGTCGCGGTGAAGTTTGCGGCCCAGGAGGTCAGCGACGGTTTCGCGCGTCAAATCGTCGGCGGTGGGACCCAGGCCGCCGCAAGAAATGACGAGCTCCACGCGCTTAAGCGCGCCTGCGAAGGCGTCAGTCAATTCCTCGCGTCGGTCACCGACTATAGTTTTGCGCAGGACTTCAATGCCGAGTTTGTTCAACTCCTCGGTAAGGAAAAGAGAATTGGTGTCCAGCCGGTCTGGAGTAAGCAACTCAGACCCGACCGCAATGATTTCCGCTTTCATTTATAGGTTTATCCGATCAGGGGCAAGCCGCGAATGTCCCAATCGAGCGTGAAGAGCGCGTTGATGGTGGCGACGATGGCGCGGCCAGAGGGCTGCAGCGCCAATCCCACGATTCCCGAGCCACTGAGGACCATTTCCGGCTGCGCTTGTGGAGTGATGCGCACGATGCCGCGATGCCCCGCGTGACAGGCGGCCACATAAAGGTTTCCGTCGCGATCGAAGGCCAAGCCTTGCGGGCGTCCCAGGCCGCGGTAAAAAACTTTTACTTCTCCGCCTTGAGTTACGCGATAGACGCGATCGAAACTGGAGGTGGTCGGTCCGGTGACATACAAATCGCCGCTGGGATGAAATGCCAGATGATACGCAGCGAAGGAAGGCTCAAGGGTGGCAAAAACAAAAATTTCGCGGCTGGCGCTGATCTTAAAAATTGTTCCGCTGCGATCTCCGACGTAAAGGTTTTCGTCCTTGTCGAAGGCAATGCCGGTGGCTACGCCCATGCCTTCGATCCACTCCTCGCTGCGGCCGTCGGCAGTGATGCGATGAATGGTGCCGTCGTGGCGGCAGGATACGAACAAATTACCGGCTTTGTCGACGGCCAGGCCGGTGGGATTAATCAAAGAGGTGACAAAGGGCTTGATGCTGTAGTTGGCAGTTACTTTATAGAGCGACACCGGGACGCGTTGACCGCGTGGGCCGCTGAAGGTGACGTAAATATTTCCGAGCGCGTCCACCGCGGGATTACCAACGGGATGCAGGTTGTCGGCGATTTGCAACCCGATGGCCACAGGATAGGGCTGGCTTTCGTGTTCGGCGGTGGCGACTCGCACTACGCCGCCGGTGGCACCGTCGGGCACGCGGGCGATGAGGCGCTTGCCGCTGGAGAGCGCGAGGCTGGCTTCGGCATCGCCAAAGCGCACCATCGGACGAAGGTTGCTGCGCGAAACGAAGCCGCTGCCATGAATGGTAATTTCGCCGCCGGGAATCGCCGCGGTGGGCGCGACTCGTTCAATGCGTGGAGTGCCGTTTTTTTCTGCTGCCCCGCCCAAGCCTAGTTTCATAGCACTCTGGAGTGTAACGCGACACGTAAAACTATTGCAGCGTAGATGCCAGCCATCCAATCGTTGGCCATCATTCCCCAGCCGCCGGGCAGATGCTCCAGTTGCCGTGCGGGGAACGGCTTCCAGATTCCCGAAAAAGTATAAAGCCCAACAGGCAGGTTTTCCAACAGCGGGGCGGCTAACTTAGTGTTCGGCTTCCCCGCCGCGGTCGGGCAAATCGAGAATGATGGTTTTACGGTCGCCTTCTTCGCTGTCGTCTTCGTTGAAGATCGGTTCGGAGACTACATATTTTTCGCTGGCCCAATTTCCCAGGTCGCGCTCACGGCAGCGTTCGCTGCAAAATGGAAACTCCGCATGCACGGCGGAATCGGTGGCGGTCTTACATATCGGGCATTTGTGCTTCATATCGTCCTGCCTGGTTTGTACTTTTTTCCTCGCGTGGAGCGTCATGCGATTGCGGTGCGAGGAATACATTTGGATGCCGCGAAGTTCCCGACGGATAGCTGAAATGATTTTGGGCGACCTGCGGGACGCAATCACGTTTGGGTCTTGTTCCCGCGTGGCTGGGGGCTATCCCAATACTCGCAGCGCCGCGCCGGTAGAAATGCGGGTGAGCTGCTCAACGGAATGCACGCTGGCGGAGATAGAGGATGGTGAGATCGCGGGTGCAACGCTGCGTGGCAAAATTTCCACGACTCGCGCGATCAAATCATAATTGTCGGACTTGGTGATTTCGACGCGTGCCACGTCGCCGGTCTCGGCTGCCTGACCGGCTACTTCGATGTCGGTTAGATAAACTTTGCCGTCGATTTCTGGGGCCATGCCTTCCAGGCGGGCTTCCCACACCAATGGATTGTCTTTGGAGGGGCCTTCGACCAGCGCGATGGCGGTGATTCCTTTTTTTGCGCGCAAATTTTCGCGGGAGATTTTCTTTTGAATGGCCATCAGCTGATTGCGGCGGTCCGTGATCGTCGCGGCGGCCACTTTGTCGGCGAGGGGAAAGCTCGCGGCGTTATCCACGTCGGAATATTCAAATACGCCCATCCAGTCGAGCTTCGCGGCGCGCACAAAATCGCACAGTTCAGCGAAATCGCTTTCCGTTTCGCCGGGGAAGCCGACGATGAAGGAAGTTCGCAGGGAAACTCCGGGAATGGTAGCGCGAATACGCTCCAGCAATTTCAAGAAGGTGTCGCCCTGCGAGCCGCGTTTCATGCGCGCGAGCATGTTGCGGCTGGCATGCTGCAACGGCATGTCCATATATCTGGCGATGCGCGGATGCGATGCCAGAGTATCGAGAAGTTTTTGCGTGACGCGATTGGGGTAGGCGTAGAGAAAACGGACCCACAATAAATCTTCGACCTGGGCGAGGCGCGCCAGCAATTGCGCGAGGCCATTGCGCAAGCCCAGGTCTTCGCCGTAGGAAGTGGTGTCCTGACCGATCAAGGTGATTTCGCGCGCGCCCGACGCGGCGAGATTTTGCGCTTCGCGCACTACCGATTCGAAGCGGCGGCTGCGAAATTTGCCACGCAGCTGAGGAATGATACAAAAGGTGCAGGGATGGTCGCAGCCTTCGGCAATTTTTATGTACGCGGCGTGGCGGGGAGTGGTGACCACGCGGGGCGTCAGATCGTGATAGAGAAACGCGGGCGCTGCGGCAGGCAGCATGCGCAGATCGCCTTCCACGGCCTCAAGGATGCGCTCGACTTCGCCGGTGCCTACGATAGCGTCCACTTCGGGAACTTGTTCCAGGATTTGCGCACGATAGCGTTCTACCAGGCAGCCGGCCACGATTAATTTTTTGGCGGCGCCAAATTTTTTGTGCTCGGCCATTTCCAGGATGGCGTCTACGGATTCCTTTTGTGCCGCTTCGATGAAGCTGCAGGTGTTGACGACGAGGACTTCGGCTTCATCGGCGCGGGGCGTCAGTTCGTAACCACCGCGCGCGAGAATACCCATCATAACCTCGCTATCGACGAGGTTCTTGGGGCATCCGAGGCTGACGAAACCGACTTTAGTCATAAGCAATTTTTGCGGGGTTTGCTGCGGTGTTTACGCGCTTTTATTGTAACACGTGGAGGTATTTTGGTTGGCTTGCGCTGATTTTGGCTTAGCGCGAACGAAATGCGTGACGCACCTGCGACATGAGTTCTCTTAGCCGCACGGCATTGCACGGGGCTTCTCCAAAGCGAGCTTGGCTATAGATATCGATGAATTCGCGCACCGCGGGCGCAACTCGCGCGTCTCCAATGGCTGCGGCGAATTCCAGTGGCGTTTGCGTTTCAAGGCGCGAGATTCCACGCTTATTCAGAACATGCAGCAATTCCGAATACAAGCGCGCAGCGAGCTGCGGGTTGGTATGCGATGAGCGACCGACGCGCATCTGGGCATAAACCTTCAGGCGACGTATCAACTCGGGGATCATGTCGGCGCGCAGGATCACCAGGAAAAATACTAGTGCGACGGGCAGGAGGTAGCGCAGGCTGGAATGTTGGAATTCCCAATCCTTCATGCGACCGCGTACTTGTTGTTGTTTTTTTTCAAACCAAGAGCGCAGAGAATCGCTCCAGTTGCGCGAGCTGGTCTTGAGGTTTTGCGCCAGCACCACTTGATGGGCGAAGTCGTAGCTAATGACCCATTCGTTCCAGGTGAGCGAAAGCCAGTCAAGGTATTGCCCCAGGCGCGATAGAAGACCCGAGGCATTTTCAGGACCGTCGGGAGTGGGATCGAACGTGACCCAGCCGTTGCCCGGGAAGAATGCTTCTACCCAGCTGTGTGCGTCGCTGGCGCGGACAACATAATCGCCAGCCAGATCATTGTATTCGCCGGGCAAAAAGCCGTTGACCTCTCGAGCTGGAATCCCCAGGGTGCGCAGCATAACGGTCATGGAGGAGGCAAAATATTCGCAGTGACCGGCGCGAGTCTCAAACAAAAAATGCGCCAGAGGATCGTCCCCAGGTTTTCCCTTTAAGTCCAGGGTGTAGCCATATTTGCTGCGCAGATAAACTTCCATGGCAGCGGCTTTGTCGTAAGGAGTGGTTTTTCGCGCGGTCATCTGCTCGGCAAGCGGCGCGATTCGGGGGTCCAGTGTGGGGAGCTGCAAATACGTTTGTTTGATGTCGTCGGGATAATCCGTTCCCGCGTCGCGCAATTTTATGACGTCCAAGGCGGGCAGACGCGAAAATCCTGCGTAGCGCACGGCGGTGTAATTGCGGAATGCATTGTAGATTGATCCGGTGGAATCTCTGTAGAGGATGGTCTTCAGCGGCGACCTGCTACCTGCTTCGCCATTAAAGTTTCCGCGCAGGGACACTACATTGCCGGGCACAAAAACGGCGTCGGAGGCGATGGGCTCCATATAAACGGTGTATTGCAGTCCGGGGGAGCGGGCATCGCCGCGAGGCATGCCGTCGCCTAAATAAACCCAGCCGTCGGAGTTCGGCGACAGCACCTGACGCTTGCTGTCGGAGGAGGTCCAACGTTTACCGTCAAAGTTCGCGAGCGCAATTCCTCTCCAGCGCAGGCGCGGATAGCCGACCGGTTTTCCGGTCTCGACGCGCATCACGATGGTGGAATCTTTCTTAATTTCACCGATTTGGCCCAACTCCACATCATCAGTGAATCCGGTCATGAGCGCGGGATTGAAACTGGTTCGTCCGAGATAGCCGGCGCTGAAGCGCGGAAAAAAGAAGAACAGGGTGCCGCCGATGAGGATTGCTCCCAGAGCAACGCTGAGCGATGCGTAGCCGAGCGCACGATTGAGTTGGCGCTCGCGCTCGATCTGGCCCGCGGGCACTGTCAACGTGAGCGCGCCTTTTGCCGCGCGACGCAGCTCCATTCCGGTGAAGGTGGCCACGCCAAAAATTAAAAAGGCAAAAAAACAAATTAGAAAGGTGGTGTCCACGGTCAAAACCGCGGAGGCCAGGATGGCTGCGAAGGCCAACATGGTCAGAAACACCGCGTCGCGGTCAGTAGACGCGCTGTACAAGCGCACCAGCATTACAAACATCAGGAAGTGCACGGCGGCCATGAGGGCCGCATATAGAGGCGGATTGGCGGAATTCTGCACCAGCACGCGCGAAAGTATGAACATATCCAGAGGAAAAAATGCGAGGTAGGCAATGACCAGCCAGGTAGCACGACTGTTCTGCAGTTCGTTGGGACGGCCTTGCCACCAACGAACAGCTTTGTAAATCACCGCCGCGGGCGCAAGAAGAGCGGTGAAGGGATCAAGCTTTCCGGTCAAACCGAGGGTGCAAACGGAGGTAAAAATCAGCAACAGCAGCGAAGCGCGAAAAAACCGTTCGGCGGGGCCCCACACAGTGACATTTGTCGCGGCGGTACGCATCACGAATTATCGTAACATTCGGCTGCAGACCTAGGCTTCCTGGCGTAGTACAGGGCTAGCGCGGAAGTTACTATCGAATCGTGTTTCGTGCCCCGACCGCTCGTGCTCGAGAGTATTGGTGGGAGCGGAACTACGTCGCGCGGGCTTTGCTGCGGACGCCCCGGAAATACAAGACGAGGCCGAGAACCACGGAGGCTACTGTGCCGCCTATGAGCTTTAGCTCGAAGCCCAGTTTGTTGGAGGAATCGCCCGGAGGAATAAGCGAGAGCACGATACCGGCGAGCACGACGAGAAAACCGAGGCCGCTGGCGAGCCATACTCCAGGTTTGCCGCCGGGGATCAGAACCGCTTGAGGATTTTCGAGGCGGTCTTTGCGGCCCGCAAGCTTTATGGCTGCGGCATACATATACAGAAATGGAATGAAGTAAAGAATGATGGCGGCGTCAACGAGAAATTGATATGCGCCGCGCGTGGTCTCGTTCAGCTGGCTGAAGAGCAAGACCAAAGCGGAAACGGTGGCCTGCACGATGATCGAGATGTAGGGAGTTTTCCAGCGCGGGTGAATTTTTCCGAAAGCAGCGGGAAGGTAGCGATCGATGCCGACAACGAAGGGTACGCGCGCGATTCCGGCGACGGTGCTGCCGACTCCTCCGGCGTTACCTACCGAGACAAACAAGGCAGCGAGCACGCCTACGAAGCCGATGCGCAAAGCGTTCGAACCCTTGGTGATGGCTTGAAACACGCCGCTGGTGGGCTCGACCTGCTCCGCAGGAATTAACGACAGCACTGCAAATGTGCCGATGATGTATATGACGGCGATCAAAACGCCGGCGGTCAACACCGCACGCGGCAGAGTCTTGCGCGGATTGCGAATCTCATCACTCATGGCGGAGACCAGCTCAAGTCCGGTAAAGGCGAAGGCGATCTGCGACCAGAAATTGACAGTGTCGAGATTCCAGTGCGGCATCATGTTGGAGAGCGTGAAATGCGTGACGGAACCCTGACGCGTATAGACAAAAGCAGCGATGGCGGCAAGCATCAACAGAGGAATGTAAGTGGAGACGCCGCCGGCGTTTTGCAACCACTTGCCAATGTTGAGGCCGATGATGTTCAGGACCACAGCGACGGTCAGCAAAATGAAAGAGCCGGCAAGCAGAAATGTTCTGTTTTGCGCGAGGGCGGCGCCGCCGGAGCCCGCCGCGTAGCCGCTCATTGCGGCGCTGGCGAGCAATAATCCAGGAAAATAAAAAACGGTGTAAATCCAGTAGGTCCATCCGGCAACGAAGCCGTGAAAGTCGCCGAAAGCTTCCTTAGACCACACGTACAAACCACCTTCGTTAGGAAAGCGCGACGACAATTCATTGATCACCAGCGCGGTGGGGACGAAAAAGAAGAGCGCCGCCAGAATCCAAAGGCTGATCGAAGATGTGCCATTGTGCGCGGCCGCTGCCACCCAGCGCGGGCCAAGCACGGTAGCGATGTTAAAAAACAATACATCCCAGAAACCCATTTCCTTGCGAAGTTGTTTTATGGGATTGGCTGGGGCGTTTTCGGTATGGGTCACAGAGTGATGTCCATGGCGGGAATCAGTTGATCCAGCGCAAGGAAATCCTGGAGAAAGGGATCTTTGGAATTTTCAAATTCTTTCCAGGTGCCGAAGAAAGATACTTTACCGTCCTGAAGAAAAACGATAGAGTCCGCGAGTTTCTTGGCGAGATGAGTATCGTGAGTGACGACGATGGAAGTTTTGTGAAAGGCCTCCTTCAGGCGGAGGATCAGATCGCCCATATGCGCAGCCATGATGGGATCCACCATGGTGGTGGGCTCGTCGTAAAGAATGGCTTCGGGATTCTGTGCGAGAGAGCGGGCGATGGCCACGGCTCGGCGGGCACCGGTGGAAAGCTCTCCGGGCAATTTGTCCAGCGAGTCTTCCACCTCCAAAGTTCGCGAGAGCTTTGCGACATAATTATCGATGTCGTCATCGGAAAGGCCGTTTTGGCCTTCGAGGGGGAAGGCGATATTTTCTCCAACGGTTAAAGAATCAAATAGCGCCCCGGATTGAAAGACCATGCTGACTTTGCGGCGCACGGCTTGAAATTCCTCTTCAATCCAGTCGGTGACATCCTGGCCATCGATAAACACCTGCCCGGAATCGGGCTTGAGGAATCCGAGAATATGTTTCAAGGAAACGGATTTGCCCACGCCGCTGCGGCCCATGATGACGCAGGTTTCACCGCGCTTCACGAAAAAGCTGACGTCATCGAGAACCGGGCGGCCGTCGAAACCTTTGCTGACATGCTTGAACTCAAAGTAATTGGGGGCATCGTTTTCCGTGGTGGTGTTAACGGTTTGAAGTTCGGGAGTGGTGTCCGGCGGAAGAATGGACTCGGGAATGGGAGGAAGTTCAATCTCCGGCTTTGGCTCAGATGACTTCTCGTCACTCACTATTTTTTGTCTCCCACAAGCGCTGAGCTTCCTCGAAATCTGCGGGCGTATTCATATTCCAGAATAAGCGCCCTGCGCTATCAAATCGTTTCCAGACAGACTCGTCAAGCACTTCCGTGCGGACTGCTTTCAAGGCTTGCGTGACTTTGCGGACGCCGCGATCAAAGACATTTTTCAAGGACTCTGCGGCGCTGGTGCGATAGCAGGCGCAGAGAGGTTCAGGGCCGTGAGCGGAATGCGGGAGGATGACTTGAATTTCTTTGTCACTCTGGCGGGCATGGGCAACAAGAAATTGGAGCCATGCGGCGGTGAGGAAGGGCATGTCGCAGCTGAGGATGAGATTCCATTCGGCGGAGCGATCGGTGGAGGTGGTATGTTGCAGCGCAGTGATGATGCCGCCGAGGGGCCCTTCGCCGGGCCAGCAATCTTCAATGATTTCGAAGTTGTCGTGGAGGTCCACGTATTTCTGAGCGTCGGCGACAACTGCAACTTCCGAAGCGCAGCATTGCGCCATTTGAACAATTTCCAGCAGCAGTGGTCTTGTGCCAAAGCGAACGAGGGCTTTGTCGCGGCCAAAGCGCGAGCTCGCGCCCCCGGCGAGAACGTACCCGCGCACATTTGAGTTGGAAGATAGAGGCATGATTCAGTGAGGGTTCGATCATATTCGCGATTACGCCTTTGGCAAACAACTAAGAGAAAGTGTCGGACACCCAGACAACAAGTTTGGCCGGAATAAAAAAGTTGAGGAAAATCGCAGCGTCTGGGGATTGCACTATGGTAAGGTATTTGTTTTCAGTTAGATGTATATGAGCGTGACACACTAAGGTTTATCCCGGAAAAGCGTTGACTTCAAGCGGTACTCTGTTATATTAGCAGTCGACTGCGAGGAGTGCTAATTCCCTCTTCTCCGGTACAAACCGCAACATTTACCTACGGAGGTTTTCTCAAGATGGCAGTGAATCTTACACCGCTCCACGACCGTGTGATCGTGCGGCGCATTGAAGAAAAAGAAAGTGTGAAGGG